>NZ_JAMXEX010000010.1:0-5030 GCF_025370775.1 Ancylothrix sp. D3o
GGCAAAAGAATATATTGCCAATCGACTTTTTACATCTATTGAAGAGCTAGAGTATTTATTACATCGCCTCTTAAATGTTCGCGTAGCGTCCCGTAGGGAAGGAGAGTTAATTATTAACTGGGATAGAAAAATTAACAATAAAGGAAATAATTCTATCCCAGTTTAAATGTGTAATAGCTTAATCTAATTTTTCGAGAATGATGACCTCGGAATTATTATCAGCACAAATGGAGCTAATTACATTTAATTCTCGGTCGAGATGGAGGTGCAAAAGTAAAAATTTATCGGCGGGCCTCAGCCGGTTGAGTAGGTTTTGCCGGTAGTTTATTCGCTTTGCATTATTATAAAACGAAATGTGTTCTAAGTGTGCCTCATCAAAATTTTCGATGAGCAAAATGTGGGGCCGGTCGCTAGGTTGGGCGGGGGGAAGTTGGAGGTTATTGATGGTTTGCATAGGCTTTTTCTAAGAGTGTGAGGGCATCATCCCACCGGCGTACAATTTGAAAGGGAGGAACTGTCCGCCGCTGTTCAATTATTCCGTAAGCTTCGAGGGTATTTAGTTGTTCTTGTAAGGCTTCTGTTTCTATTCCTAATATGGTGCTTAATCCCATTTTTTGTTGCAAAATTGTTTCTGTTAACTCTGATGTGGAATTTTGAAAATCTCTCTTCCAAAGTTTCGCCAAAAAATAACCAATGAGGTAAGCATTGGGGAGGTTAACGGGGCCGGTTTGATAGGTGTTTTTGTCAATATTTTGAATAATATTGCATCCTGCGAGGGCGTTTTTTTCTGTATAGGTTCGCAAAATATATTTGAGCCGGTCTGCTATAACTTCAGCTTTTTCTTCAAAAATTCCTTGCGTTTGGCTGACGAATTGTTGGCTGGTAAATTGGCGGTTGTGAGGTAAGAAAACGTGAACAAAATAAGGCCAACCTCCCCATTCGGCGAGGTTTTCTGGGGGTTCTTTTAGCCCTTTGTCTCCAAAGCTTAAATAAAAGTGCATTAGCCAGTCTGTAATGAGGTTTTCTAAAGAAGAATCAAGGCGAAAAACAATTTTGCCCTCTTCGCTGAGGTGGTAATCTTTAATTAAACCGGCACGACTGGCCCAGCTTTTAATTTTTCCAACTTTGGCGTTTCCTAGGCCGGTTTTTTTCATTAAGTTTTCTAGGTCATCTTTTAAGCCTTTATCTTCTGTAGCGACCTGAATAATACGGCGTATTTCTTCTTTTTTGAAAGGAAAATTCCCGTTAAAATGGAGTTGCAAGTTTGCCATGATGTTTTGCCGAAATTGTTTGATACTACGTCGTTAAATTGAATTCGTCGCCGGTTGAAATCGGCGTCTACATGAATAAAGTCCTACGGACTAAATAGGATTTATTTTAACCCCGGAGGGGTTTTTTTCATGTAGAGGTGGGTTTTAACCCGCCGCGAAAACTTAATCGGATTTAGTATTAATTATTAAACCATAAATTCAAGTCAAAGAAACCGGGTTTCTTAAAGAAACCCGGTTTCTATTTATACAAAGCTAAAGTCACCGGCCACTGGCGTGTACGTTTTCAGGTTTGCTAAATCATAAACTCCACCGGCAATTTTATCAACGTCAGGATCATAGCCTAATATTTTGTCACCGGCACTGTTTGTATATACATAAAATGCTGCGCCGCCATTTCCTGAATAACCGGCTGTTGTGCTGCCTGTTTGGGTGGCTAAGGTTTGGTTGGCTAAGGTGCCGGTGTTGACTCCGGGGCTGTTAATTATTATGAGTTCGTGGCTGCTAATATTGTCTGCTGCGGAGGTGATTGTTATGGCACTAAAAGGAAAGAATATGCTGGTGTTAATGTTGTCAAAAGTAGCAGAGTTAATTTGGATTTCGTCGCCGGTATTGAAGTCGGTAATAATGTCTGTTCCTTCGTTGGGACGAGTGTAGATAAATGTGTCGTTATTTCCTGCACCTGTTAACGTGTCGTTTCCAAGACCGGCTAAAAAGATCTCTGAGAAACCAAATGTTGACCCATTGAAAAAGAAACCCATACCTCTGAGGTTATCATTTTCAGAAGTTCCTAAACGCAGCCTAGAATTATTTTCTACTGCGCCAATATCGGGAGTACCGTTTCGTGGAATTTTATTTTGATCAGGGGTGGTAACGCTTGGGTTGCCCGCATTTATTGCCGGACTTCCTGCTAGTAATGCGTGCGTAAATGTGGCGCTACCATTGTCTTGTAGGGGGCCGAGTTGGGGGTCGATGGGATTAGTTGGTGTACCGATTTGATCGCCGATTGTGGGGGTAATTGTGGCGGCACTCTGATTAGTAATCAGGTTGTATCCTTCGGAGGTAAAGGTTCCTACTAAGCTGCTAGTACCTGGATTTGGGCCAATAATTGTATTTCTTAATGAGGCTGTGCCGGTGTTGAAAATTGCTGCGCCTTCTCCAGTACCGGGAATATCGGGAGCCCCAACGGCAAAATTATTTGTTAGGGTGCTGTTGCTAATATTTAATGTTCCGCCGTTACGGATACCGCCCCCTTCGTTTAGTTGCTCACCGGTGTATTCTGCACTGTTTCCAGAAATTGTGCTATTTCTAATGGTAAGGCTGCCCCCTAATTCGTTATAAATACCCCCACCATATTGAGAAAAGTTATTTGAAATGGTGCTGTTGTTAATTGAAACAGTGCCACCGACATTATTATATATTCCTCCACCCGCGCCTCCAAAAAATTGTGAACTATTGGAGTCTAAGGTGCTATTTGTGATGTTTAATGTGCCGCCGTTGTTGTAAATTCCTGCCCCCATTTGGCCGACATTATTTGTAACGGCTGAGTTAATAAGATTGATTGTTCCACCGTTGTTAAAAATCCCGCTGCCGCTGCCAAGAAAATCAGAACCTTCGGTGATCGTGAGGTTTTTGAAAGTTGCTGTAATGCCGTTATTGACAGTAAAAATTCGCCCAAATGTTTGATTTGCACTAATAATTAATTGTTGGGGACTGTAACCGGCTATTGTGAGAGGATCGGTAATTTCTGGCAGGGAAGAAAGTAATGTGAGTTCGCCAGTGAGATTAGTAAAAGTGATAGTTTCTGCGCCTGGGGTATTGTTAGCGATAATGATCGCTTCTCGCAATGATCCGCGCAAGGGTGCGTTGTTGTCGCCGTTGTCGGCAAGGGTTGTGACATCTACACTATCATCGTTTAGAATGGTGCCGGTGGCGCTATTGGGGGTGCCATTTGTATAAGTTGAGCGGTTGTCAAGTGTGAGAACTACGGTTTCGTCTGGCTCAATTCTGTAATCAGGTGTGGAAGTGATGTTAACAGTAGCGGTGGCGCTGTTGGCGGCAAAGGTGACGACATTACTAGGGGCAACAAAATCATTATCGCTTGTGAGAGAAGTTCCGCTCAGGGTGTAGCTAATAGTGAGGGGGCTGCTGAGGGGAGTGTTGAGGCTGTCGCTACGGGTGAAAGTGTACACGAGGGGGGTATTGCTGTTTTCGGCAACGGATACAGGAGAAACGGCTATAGTGACGGTTGGGTTTGCCGGCAAGGGTGCATTGACATTGAAAATTTGCTGCGTAGAATTGACGGGATTATTATTAGTATCAGTGACTTGATTTGCTTGCAATTGTATTGTGTAATTGCCGTTATCTGCTAAATCCCAAGTGCCACCAGGTGCGGCTATTTCATAGATGGCTGTTACGGGGGTTGTTTCTGTTGCCGGAGTGACGTTTATGAGGGTGGCGTTTAGATTGGTATTGTTAGGGCTGATAACGATAATATCATTGTCATCAATGCTGCTGAGGTTGATATCAACATTATCGAAATATTGAACCCTAAATTGGTAAGTTGTAGCGCCACCTTGGCTAATATTCGTACCCCCAATAATGGCGGTGGGAGCGGTGGTATCTACATCATCATTTAACAGCGTTAAGGTTGTATTCTGCAAGCTTCCTAGTGTTGCGCCACCACCGGGATTTACGAGTCTTAAATTAATGGTTTCGTCTGCTTCTAATTCGCTGTCGCCAATGAGGGGAATAACGATTTCTTTTTCTGCTGTATCCCCATCGACAAAGGCGATAGTCTCCGGCAAATTTTTGCTAAAATCATCACTGTTGGCAGTACCCGGAGTGCTATCAAGAATTACTTGGGCTGTGACTTCTCCTTTGCTGCCATTTATCCGCCGAATTTTTGCTGTCAGGATGTTAGGAATGCCAGGGTTTCCTTCCAATTCGTTGCTACTATTAGTAACAAATTCTATTTCTCCTGCTTCGTTATCTACAATTGTTAAGCTGGCTGTGCTTTGATTTCCAAGAGTTGCGCCACCGGCAAGATTTATTAAAGATAAATTCAGAATCTCATCGTCTTCTCCCACCAAATCATCAACAATTGGAATCGTGATAGTTTTAGGTGTATTATCTCCATCAGCGAAATTAATTGTAATAGGAGAATTGTCATAATCATCGGGAGAAATAGCACTTGCATCGGTGAGTTGAATGGTGGCGCTAACTGCTCCATTTGTACCGCCGCCGCGTGTGACGGTGACGGGAATAATGGCGATGCCATTTTCATTGATGCTGAAGTTGCCGGTGCTGAATTGGAGGGTGCCGGGGTTGGGTACTTCGTTGTCTAAAATTGTTAAAATCGCTGTATTTTGTGTGCCAAGAGTTGCGCCACCGGCAGGGTTTTGTAGGGTTAAATTTACCGTTTTATCTCCATCTAAAATAGTGTCGTTTACAACTGGAATATTAATGCTTTTTGTCGTGCTGTCACCATCAGCAAAAGTGATGTTTATGGGAGTATTATTGTAATCTTGGGGTGAGGTAGCAGTGCCGTTATTTAAAATAATCGTTGCGCCAACATTCCCATCACTTCCGCCGGTGCGTTTAACTTGCACTTGTATTACTGCTGTGCCGTCTTCATTGACGCTAAAATTTGTATTTGTAAATTCTAATATTCCTGTTATGGGATCTGTTATGGGATCTGTTATGGGATCTGTTATGGGATCTGTTATGGGATCTGTTATGGGATCTGTTATGGGATCTGTT
>NZ_JAMXEX010000010.1:5130-220006 GCF_025370775.1 Ancylothrix sp. D3o
ATGGGATCTGGTGTTGGTGTGGGTGTTGGTGTGGGTGTTGGTGTGGCAGTAAAAATTGGGGAAGAAGAGGGGGAAACTAATAGACGACTATCTACGTTTTTTAAGATAACTAAAAATTGCTCACTGTCGTCTTCTCGCACTAAAGAAATGATGGTGTCAGCGCTATTTTTTTCGCTTCCTTGATAAATTTTTATGTCTTCAAAAGTTAAACCATCACTTAAAGAAAGCAGATCAACACCAAAATTAAAATCGGTAATAATCGCGGCTTCTGCAAGGGTAAAACCACCGCTATTTTTGCCAAAAATAAAGGTGTCTTCGTCTGCGCCACCGCTGAGAATATCGGCACCGCTATCTGTAGTTAATGTGTCTTTTCCGCTACCGCCAAAAAGCCGGTCATTTTCTAAACCTCCTCGCAAGTAATCATTGCCTAAATCTCCATATAAAACATCATTTCCTTTGCCGCCTTCGAGGCTGTCATCGCCAGTATTTCCTAGCAAAATATCGCTGTCTAATCCACCAAAAATTAAGTCTGATCCGCCGTCGCCATAAATGATATCGTCTCCACTATCGCCGGTGAGAGTATCGTCACCTTCTTTGCAATAAAAAACGTCTCTTTCTGCGGTACCGAGGAGAGAGTCAAAATTTTGGGTGCCGGTGATTATTGCCATAATTTTGTGTTATTTTTGGGTAGGGTGAGTATAACCCACCAAATCATGCCGGTGGGCAGAGGATCGGCATACAATACAGGGGAGAAATAAAAATGAATGTCGCTACAAAGTGGGCATTTTTACCATTTTTGGGGTTATTTTTTGCCGATATCGCGCAATCACAACCCCTAATACCGGCACCCGATGGCACCGGCACATCCATCAATTCTTCTGTCAACCAATTTAACATTACTGGCGGACAGTTATCGGCGGATGGCGTTAATCTTTTTCACAGCTTCACGCGGTTTAATGTGGATTACGGAAAGGTAGCAAATTTTGTTTCCAATCCTTCAATCCAAAATATTTTAACGCGCATCAATGGCGGGGACGTCTCCTATATTAATGGAATCATTCAACTGACTGGCGGAAATAGTAATTTGTTCCTAATGAATCCTGCCGGTATTGTCTTTGGCAAAGGCGCTGCTTTGAATGTGCCGGCAGATTTTACCGCCACAACTGCTACCGCTATCGGGTTTAATAATGGTTGGTTTGATAGCAGCGACACAAACAATTACAGCGCACTGATTGGTACACCAAATAGCTTTTATTTTGCTTTATCACAACCGGCCCCAATTGTCAATTTAGGAAACTTAACAATTGCCACCCAAAATAATTTAAATTTATTGGCGGGAACCGTATTAAGCACCGGCACCCTCAATGCACCCCAAGGTAATCTTATCATCGCTACAGTTGCCGGTCAAAATACTCTTAAAATTTCGCAACCAGGACATCTTTTAAGCTTAGAATTAAATCCTTCTTCTATACCCAATCCCCAATCCCCAATCCCCAATCCCCAATCGCTACCACAGTTGCTCACCGGCGGTAATATTTTGCAAGCAAATCAATTCAAAATCAATCCCGATGGTAGCATTCAATTAACAAATTCTGATGTTTTTATTCAGCCTGGTGATATCTTCGCACAAAATTTGTCGGCACAAAATGCCCACTTATTATCAACCTCAAATCTCACATTAAGTGCGACAGGCATCTTGCCTGCCACCTTACAATTCCACACCACCGGCAACCTCAGCCTCAAAGCCGCTAATACTGTGCGAATTAGAGACAGCGCCACTTCTCCCCTCAGCATCCAGGCGGGAGGCGACTTATTGATTCAGGGTAACGAAAGTATAGATATATTAGCACTTAATCATCCGGGGATACCGTTTCAAAGCGGCGGAAATCTCACATTAGTGAGTGACGGGGCAATTTCCGGGGATTCACATTTTGCCGCAGGAGGCAATTTTTCAATATTAAATCTATCAGGAAATAGCGGCCAATTTGTAAGTTTATATGACCCTATTATTCGCGCTAATGGCGATGTTATTTTTGGAGATTATACGGGAGTATCTCTTAAAATTGAAGCCAAAGGAAGCATTACTGGCGGCGATATTACCATCACTGCACCCGATCTAACTCTTGCCGGTTCTTCCACAGATCCAGACATTGAAATTTTAACCAGCCGGCCAGCATTAATATTACGTTCTGATGTCGAAAACTTCACTCCTAATAATGCAGAAATTTCCCCTCAACCAAACTTTACTTTAACAGAACAACCAATTACAACCGGCATTACTGTTAACAATATTATCATCAATAATCCAGATACTCCAGAAAACCCTGGTGGGCCGGTTATTTTTTCCGCAAAAGGGCCCATTACCGCCGCTTCAATTGATAGCAAAGGCGGAGAAATTAACCTCAATAGTGCTAATAGTACCTTGGAAATTGCCGCTAGTTTAAACAGTGGTGGCGGCGATGTTTTAGTTAGCGCCCAAAACAATATTACCTTAGCCGATATTTTCACAAACGGCGCAAATTTAACCCTCACCAGTAGCGGTTCAATTGATACAAAAGCCGGCAATTTAGACACCACATCTGTTAACGGTGGCGGCGATATTACTATTAACAGCGCCCAAAACTTAACCACCGGCAATTTGTTAACCAACAGCGGCAATATTACCATTTCTGCCAACAGCATCGACACCACCACCGGCACCCTCACCACCCAAACCGGCACCATTTCTCTGACATCAGAAAACGATTTAAACACCGCCGGAATATCTAGCAACGAGGGAGATATTGTTTTAACCAGTAACAACGGTTCAATTAACACAACTGCCGGCACTCTCAGCGGAAACAATATTACAATTGCCGCAGAAATAAACCTTTCTGTCGGTTCGATTATTAGCAGATCCGGCAATATTAATTTAACAACAGCAGCGGGAGATATTGATACAAGAAAAGACTCCATAACCGGAAATTCAATTACTATCAATAGCGGCTTTAATATCTTCACAAACACCTTAACTGCCGAAGGGGGAAATATCAACCTAACTGCCACCAATGAAATTGATACAACCGGAGGCATTCTTAACACATCTTCTGCCACCGGCAACAGCGGAAATATTATCATAACCGCACCCGGAAATATAACAACCGGCAATATAAACGCCAATTCTCAAAACAACAACGCCGCTGGTATTTTCTTGCAAAGTAATAGCGGCGCAGTCAACACCGGCAACCTTTTTGCCACCGGCATAAATGGCGGAGAAATCAGAGTTTTTTCGATAGAACCGGCAACATTAGGAAACCTGGATGTTAGCGCGATTAACCCAATTTTAGAAAATGTCACTTCCAGAGGAGGAAATATTACTCTTAGTTCAAATTCTAACATTTTGGTTAATACAATTAATGCTCAAGGCGCAATTGGAGGAAACGTTATAATTGGTACTGCTGGCTTATTTCGTGCCGGTGGAACATTTCAAGATCAAAATAACATTTCTGCCAGTATTTCTGCGGCGGGCACTACCACCCAAGGATCAATTACAATCCGTCATAACGGCGGATGTGGCGAAATTAATTGCACTCCCACCGCGCCTTTTTTCATCGGATTAAACGCCCAAAATGGCACTCAAGGTGCGATAACAACCAGTGCCCAAAATAGCATCTTGCCGGTGCAAATTTTTAACGAAACTTACAACCAAGGCAATATCGCAATTATTACCGCCACTCCCCCACAACCAGAACCAGAACCCACACCAAATCCATCACCCCAACCCATAGAAAATCCCCCAAATAACCAGGCAAATATTACCCAAAATCAATTTCAAATAGACTTTGAAGGTAAACCCATTCCCCTGTATCGAAACTTGGATTTATCAACCCTAGAAAACTTGCAAGCAAGAGGGTTAAGGAATTTTGAAGAAAATGCTATTTTGGGTAGAAGTATTCTGCGCTTGGAAATTGAAAACTTACTTGAACAAAATCAACCAGAAGACGCAGTTGTATTGCTGGAAAAATTACGTCGCCAAGAATTTGAACAACACTTTAATCGCTTATTTGAACAAAGTTTTAGCATAGAAACCATCAACAGCGTTCGAGATAAACTGAGAGAATTGGCTGCACAAACCGGCACCAAACCGGCAATTATTTATTCATTTGTGGGAAACAAACAATTAGAATTAGTTGCCGTAACATTTAACGGTCAAGTGTACCATCAAAGTGTGCCAGAAGCCAATGAAGAAACACTTTTTCAAGCTGCTGATAAATTTAGGGCTGCAATTTCTAACCAACTACAACTAAGAACCCAGAATTATTTACCCAGCAGTCAACAACTTTATAACTTGTTAATTGCACCCATCGAACCATCTTTACAAAGCCAACAAATTGACACATTATTACTATCAATGGATGGCAGACTGCGTTCTGTGCCGGTTGCCGCACTCCACGATAATCAGCAATTTTTAATAGAGAAATATCGCCTTAGTTTAGTGCCAAGTTTAAACTTAACCAATACCCGTATTACTGATATCAAATCTAGCCCTGTTTTGGCAATGGGTGCATCAAATTTTCAAACCTTACCGCAGTTGCCAGCAGTGCCGGTGGAGGTATCTGCTATTGCAAATCAACTGCGAACCGGCAAAGAATTTATTAATGAAAACTTTACTTTAGAAAATTTAAGCAGCCAACATGAAACCGGCAATTATGGCATTATTCACTTAGCCACACATGGAGAATTTGAACCCGGAGAGCCAAAAAACTCCTATATTCAACTCTGGGATACCCAACTTAGTTTAGATCGTTTACGACAATTGCAGTTAAATAGTCCGCAGGTGAATTTATTAGTATTAAGCGCTTGTCGTACCGCCTTGGGAGACGAAAAAGCCGAATTGGGTTTTGCCGGTTTAGCTGTGCAAAGTGGCGTTAATAGTGCATTGGCGAGTTTATGGTATGTTTCCGATGCCGGCACCTTAGCACTCATGCTTGAATTTTATCGCCAACTTAATCAAAATCCTATCAAAGCTGAGGCATTACGTCAGGCACAATTAAGTTTAATTCGCGGTGATGTTCGCATTGAAAAAGGCCGGTTATTTATTCCAGATTTGCCTAATTCTGTTACATTGCCCCCCGAATTAGCCCAATTAGAAAACATCAATTTTAGTCATCCTTTTTATTGGTCAGGTTTTACCCTCATTGGTAGTCCTTGGTGATGCGAGATTGGTAATTAGGAATTAGGGCTTAAATTTGCTATGTAGACAGATACCGCCCTCATTTAAGTAGAAGCACTTAATTATTTGTAGGATGGGTAGAGCGTAAGCGATACCCATCAAAGCGTCGAGAGTGTTGGGTTTCGTTCCTCTACCCAACCTACATTACATATAGAGTTTAATTAAGTTGACTTACTTATCGCTGTTTTCCAAAACTACGCCACAAAGCCAACAACCCCAAACCCACCGCCAAACCCACCGCCGTCAGCGCCACCGGCACAACCGCAGCATGACGCACTGCAATCGCCACAAACGCCCAAACAAACACCAAATTAAACGCAATATCATTTCGCTTAAAAGTCACAAATCCAGCCAAAAAAGCGCCCACCAGCAACATAATAATCGTCCAAATTTCCGGGGCAATTCCCCCCCCATTCCACCCCGCCGCATAAAGCGCCGAAGCCACATTTAAAATCGTAGCTACACTAATCCAACCCAAATAAATACTAATAGGAATATAAACCAGCCAATTTTCTTTATTTCCCACCCTCTCTTTGCCAATTTTAAGCTGCTGATAAAGGGCAATCAAAGCTCCCAAAATCACCACCATTGCAACCACAGAAGCCGCAAAAAAACTATATTGAAACAAAAACACCCAAGCAATTTGAGCAACACTTGCCAGCGTAATCAAATAACCGCCGCGAGACAAGCGATAATTTTGCTGTTGCGCCGGCAACAAATGATAAACCCCAAAACAAATCAACCCGGAATAAATCAGCCCCCAAATAGCAAACGCATAATTTGCCGGCAAAAACAAAACATTTCTAAAAGTCGTATTCGCAATTTGCCCAATATTTACCCCATTTGGAGGCGCAAGATTGGAATAAATATTCATTCCAAAAGCAGCGAGAATCGCCAAAAAATTAACCCACCGGCGCAGAATTTCCGAATTAAAACGTCCAGAAAGTGTATTCATATACATTTATTATCTTGACGAACCTCAACTTCATCTTCACACCACCGGCCCCATTTCAACTTCCCTCTTAGGTGAGAAACCCGGTTTCACTGTAAATATTTCCTTTAAAATCTACAGTTTGTCATATAAAACCCGTTTCTTTGCTTAACTTCAACTTCCGTCTTTAGGGAGAGTAATTCACACTAAAATAAAACCCATTATCCTGAGCATTATTTCCACGATCATCTAAATCTACCAAAGGTAAAGCATAATCAAGGCGCACAAACATACCAGGCAATACCTCCCACAAAACCCCCACACCAGCCCCCGCAATAAACTTTTGCGAAGGCAAAGTATTCGGGTTTCCTCCCACATTTCTCACCGCACCTAAATCAACAAAAGGAGCAATTTGTAAAACCGGCAAACCGCTGGTTTCATCTCGTTGGATCGTAATCCGATTTTCCGCAGAAAAACGAAACCCAACATCCCCAGAGCGAGCATTTTGCCGATAGCCACGCACCGACAAACCCCCCCCAATTACAAACTGTTGAGACGGCAACAAACTATCAGGAGTAAGCTGAATATCCCCTTGCAAAATCAACAAATTATTTTCATTTAAACGCTGCACCCTTTGCACCTGCCCCGTCCAACTGATAAACCGGCTATCAGGAACCGGCTCATCATTCACAGTCCCATTCAACAAACCCGTCCCCAAATTAAACTGAGAACGCAACGCCCAAGCCCCCGAAATATCCCGGCGAATATAATCTTGACCAAACTTAAAAATACTTGTGCGCGTAATTCCCTCCTCATCGGGCCCACTGCCAAAAGGAAAACCAACACCGGCCAAAAATGTCTGACTTTTTTGATGGCTAAAACCCACAGATAAAGCAAATTCTTCTATCGGTGAACGCACCAAAGGTTGGCGATAACTTATTTCATAAAGTTCGGAATTGCCTTGAATATCAAACTCCCGAAACTCCTCTTGAATTACCGCATTATTATTCGGTGCAAAGCGAAATTGTAGAGTGCCATTCATCGCATTAACCGGCACCCGATAACTCAAATCATAAACATTCGACTCACCCAAAGCCCGATAATAAGACGCAGCAAATTCATCACCAATTCCCGTAACATTGCGATAAAGCAAACTCGCCCCAACTCGTTCAGAACCCACAGAAGGCGGCGAATAATTATCAATACTAAAATTAGTAATTAGTGAATCAGCCTCAGTCACCCGCACCGTTAAAATACTTTCCCCCACATTTTCACCGGCCCGCAAACTCGCTTCTACATTTTCAAAAAGTGGGTCAATTCGTAATAACCGCAATTGATTTTCTAAAGCCGCCGTTGACAGAGGACTCGCCGCCCCCAACATCAAACGCGAACGGATATACTCAGGATTTAAACGTTGGGTTCCCTCCACATCAATTCGGGCTAAACTGCCTTCGATAACCCGAATATTTACCACCCCATTTCTGATAGTTTGCGCGTCCAAAACAGCACGAGACGTAATATAACCTCGTTGCAAATAAAGCTGAGTGATGGCGTCAGCAACTTTTCTCAATTCATCAAGCGTAACCGCCGTACCTTCCACCGGCCCCGTAATAGCATTCAATTCTTCCGGCCCAAAAAGACTACTGCCGGTCACTTCAATTTTGTTAATTTGCACCCGTTGCACATCCCCCGAAGGCGGCGTTTGCAGCGGCGGCGGCGTTTGCAGCGGCGGTTGAGGTTCAGACGGTTGAGAAGGTTCAGGAAGCGGTTGCGGGAAGCGGTCACGGTTGGGATCTGGCCCTGGATTTATCGGTGGTGCCGGTGGCGTTTGTTGAGCAAATTGGCGATTTTCATTATTTAAAACTTTCTCAAATATGTGATTATCATTTTCCTCAAAAGCCTCAATTTTTGGGGTCTTTATTAGCAGTTTTGATTCCTCAAACTCAGCATTCAGCACAGCTGCCTTTACACTCAGGCCGGTGAGCAAAACTCCACTATTTACAGACACCACACACCCAACCAAACCAACCTTTGAACGCCAGTGCATCTAATTTTTTTACCCCTTTTTTTTAAACTTGTTTTACAACTCATCTTAAAATTATTCAAGCCTTCAGATAATTAAAAACCAGCCTAATTATCCCTTTTTACAAACAGCAGGGTGCGTTAAATAACGCACCCCAAAAGCTTACCTACTTCTCAAGACATTCTCTCCCATTTGATCAGAAGCCTGCTTTCTATCTTCTGCCCATCAATTGGATGCCTTATAATTGATAAACTCCGCAGTCGCCAAATTACCAAGCTCCACAGAATTGAGCAGTGCTTGCCACTCTTTTTCAATGTTATCTTTTCCGGGGTTTTTGCTTCTTAATTGGGCAAGAGCAGCCACCGCATCGTACCACATTCCCTCCCGCTCAAATAATCCAGGCAACTTTTCAGGAGTATTTTTAGCAGCCATTTGAATTTCTTGTTCCAGAGAACCGCTTAACGCTTGACGTTGAACCCATCCACCCCGAATAATACTAGCTTCTCGTGCATTTGGTTTGCAGACCAAAGCAAACGACCAATAATAACTTTTTCCTACTTCCAACGCCGCCGTTTTTTCCGGTAAAGTAACACTGATAATCCCGCTTTTACCTGTCAGATTGAAAGTGGTTTTATAAACTTCCTTTTCCTCTGTTTGGGGATTATTTGCATCGGGATATTGCGAGATAGTAAACTCCATTGGCAGAGCAATTCCTTCCGGCACATACAAATAAAAAGAAGGCTGTCCCAAAGACGTTATCCCCGCGTCAGTTTTGGGGCTGAGGGCCGTAAGCTGTTCCGAACCATTCGGGCAAGGGCCTCGCACACCGCCGCCTTCTTGCCGGCCCCCCGGCAGTCCCCGATTTGGCGGGTTAAAAGCATTCCAATTCCCCCGTATTTGCTGACTTATTAAAGTAGATTGTGAAGCTTGTTGTGCCAGTACAACCGTAGAAAAACCTGTGCTGACACTGACTCCCAAGGAAACGGCCAACGACAGAGGAATGAATTGCAAAAGAGATTTCGTCCTAGCCATAATTAAATACCAGCCTTTAGCTGAATCGTAATAATTTTAAACAGTCGCGGGATTCCAGACAATCATTTTACTGAGGCATTGCAATCAACTACCTCAATACTAACTCGATTTCCTGAAGGGTCAAGCCCAAATTTTAAGCCGCCACACCGACCACACCCGCACCCCGACTCAAAAAAAATTGTCTGCAACCTGCTACCATTGTCCCTGAGATTTGCAATAATTTTTGCTTATTGACAAATTTTACCCATGCACCATACTTAGAAAATTTTAAAGCCTTGAGTCCCACCATGTCCGTAACAACCGCCACTCAACATATTCGCAAAGACGATATCATGGCTAGAGAGTTGTCAAACCAGCCACTTACAAGGCTCAACTAAAATAGGCAGGAAAGGTTCATAAAACTCAACCCAACCGGCCCAACTAACGCTTTTTTATTCGATGACTTATTTTTCACCTTCACCCATCAGGTTAAAATGGCTTATTTTTCCCCCAAACAAAACCCCCCTTTTGGCACCATTAGACCCTATGGTGCCTATGCACTGCAAGGCATCACATTTTCGGGAGATAATTTAATTGCTATAGACTCAGTACGCGGCTATCTTTTAGAAATCGATATTACCACCGAAAACACAACGATTTTAAACCCCTATAAGGCCGCAGACTTTACCGATGTCACCGGCATTGCTCTTTGGGAAGACACCCTCTGGTACACCCGCGACGAGCAAGTATTATTCACCAAATTATCAGATTTGCAACCGCAAGTTTTTGCCAGTTTGCCCTACCGTGTAGATGGGGTAGCAGTATGGGAATCTACCGTTTATGTCACCTGTCAAAGAGCAGGTTATATCTTCATATTTAACCGCAAAACCGGCACCCAAATCACAAAATTTTATGCCCCCGGAATTGGCAGAGAAAACATCACCGTCCGGGGTGAAGAATTGTGGGTAAGTGACCAAACAGAACAAACAGTTTATTGCATGGATCGGGCCACCGGCGAAATTATTTACAGCGTTTTAACGCCTTTTGATTCGCCCACCGGCCTCGCATTTTATCCTAACCGCCAAAACCATGAAAATTTACTTTATGTGGCCTATGCCGGCGAAGAAGCCTATATCCGAGATGATCCAAATTCTCCCGATCCCCACCAGCTTACATTCCGCGACCGCACGTTTATTCACCCGCTTTATTGTCACTACGACAAAGCCAATAAAGTTGGGCTTTCCAATGGATATTTAATTGAAGTATCCTACGTCGAAGAACTCTCTCCCCTCGAAGAAATTTTTCTCGAAAATTTAGAATGGCGAATTGCCCTTCCATCTAACACTTTGCGGCAAAAAGTCCGGCATATTGAAGCGGTGGGGATGCCCTTTACAGAAGAAATTGTTGATGGGGAAAAAATCGCTGTTTTTAAATTTAATACTCTCAAACCAAATGAAGCGCGATTATTTGGATGGAAAGCCTTAATTGAAGTCCACAGCATTAAGTATAACCTCACTCCCCGTGATGTCGAAAAACAGTCATCCTTGCCGCCAAATTTTGAGCGGTATTTGGTGGATAATGATAATTTGGCAATGGATACGGAAACTGTCCGCCGCGCCGCCGCCGAAGCCATTGGCACCGAAACTAATTTGTTGCGAAAAGTTTTGAGCATTCGTAATTATGTTTATGACAAGCTTTCCTATGGCATCAAACCTCACATAGATACCCCGGATATTGCCTTAGAAAGGGGCGTGGGTTCCTGTGGCGAATATGTGGGAATTTTACTGGCATTGATGCGTTTAAATGGCATTCCTTGCCGAACAATTGGCAGGTATAAATGTCCCCCCTATGCGGATCGATTTTTGGTGCCATTGATGCCAGATTATAATCATGTGTGGATAGAATTTTATCTGCCTGATGTTGGTTGGGTTCCAATGGAATCAAACCCTGATGATATCCAAGAAGGCGGCCCTTATCCTTTGCGGTTTTTTATGGGGTTAGCCTGGTATCATATTGAAATTGGCAAAGGCTTAAAATTTGCCGGTTTAACAATCAATGGCGGGCCGGTGGATAAGGAAAATGTCTCAATTGGTGAACTGGCAATCAATCACGTCCGCTTCAAAATTTTACAAGAAATACCGCCGCTGTAGGGCGATGTTTTGCCCACCGGCCTGATAATGGTGGGCAAAGTTTAAAAAGCCGGTGGGATAATAGAGTGGATTTTTAATATAATTGAGAGTGGTGGGCATAGCCTACACAAATAAACAATCACTACCCTAACTCTCACCGGACAACAATCAAAAATCCCCAAATATTATGGAGAATACAACTTTTTCTGTTTTGGTTTATTTAGCCTTGGGTTTAATGCTAATCGTCACCTGCGGAGTTGCTTATTTAACGGCGGCGGAATGGACAGATCGTCGGCGCCAAATGAAAGAGAAAAAAGAACGTCGTAAAGCCTAATTTTCAACCCGGTTTTTTTGAATAAAAACCGGGTTATTTTTGTCTTAAGCCGGAGTCATTGAACCACTCATAGTATCAGCGAAAGTCTTAATAAAGTCACTTTCTGAGAAGTTTGCTGCTTGTACCCCCACCACTGTTGCTACTAATTCATTTCTAAACTGAGGTTCAGCAGGTTGGTTATTTTTTCCACCTCCAGGGAGAGTAGCTTCAATGGGAATTTTCACATAAATTTCAGAAGCCCCTTCATTTCCTTGCTGGAAAACTAAATTTTCAAAGGTTAAATCTCCTAAATAGAAAAAGTCAGCGCCCCGCAAGAAATCTTCCACTCGATCTACACCGCCAACCTGAAGGGCAATCGTATCACTTCCATCACCACCAATAATAGAATCATTTCCTACATCGCCAAAAATTGTATCATTTCCAGACTCTCCAAAAATACTATCATTGCCTTGTCCGCCATAAAACACATCTCCTAAAGAAGCGCCGCGAAGGGTATCATCTCCCAAGTTCCCATAGAGGGTATCGCTACCAACAACTCCGGCGACAGAATCATTACTTAAACCGGCAATAATTGTATCATCACTATAATTGCCATAAATTAAATCGTTGCCATCTCCTCCATATAAATTATCGTTATTTGAACCGCCAATAATGGTATCATTTCCTTGACCGGCACTGAGGGTATCGTCGCCTAATTCACCAAACAAAAGATCGGCATCTTGACCGCCAAAACCTTGATCATTTCCGTCTGCACCAAACAGGGTATCATTACCAAGATTGCCATTAAAAAGGTCATTGCCGGTGCCACCATTAATTAAATCGCCATCTTTTCCGCCAAACAAAAAATCATCCTCACCTTCTCCTAAAATCGTATCAATGCCGAGATTTCCAAATAAAGTATCGCTGCCGGCAGAACCATTTACAGCATCATTCCCGCCGCCGGCAATGGCATAATCACCACCAATTCCGCCCACCAAAACATCATTTCCAGCAGCGCTTAAAAGCGTATCGTTTCCATCATCGCCTTGTATATAATTGGCGGTTCCTTCTCCCGCATCCATATAATCATTACCGCTACCTCCTAGCAAATTATCATCGCCACTTCTAGCAAGTAAAATATCATCGCCGCTATCGCCAGATACAGCATTATTTCCCTCACCGCCATCAAGATAATCGTTATCTTGTCCACCGGCCAGAAAATCATTGCCACCCTGTCCTAAAATTGTATCAATACCTAAATCGCCCTCCAGCCGATCGTTGCCATCTCCACCATCAATAAAATCGCTATCTAAACCACCAAAAGCTGTATCATCTCCGTTGCTACCATAAATCGAATCATTACCGCGTTCGCCATTCAAAACATCGTTATCTTGGCCGCCTAAAATAATATCATTTCCTAAATCGGCAAAAATGACATCGTTGCCTTGATTTCCTCCTAAAGTATCATCTCCTGGTTGACCATCAATTAAATCATCACCAGCTAAACCAAGGATATAATCAGTGGCAATATTGCCGGCCAGGGTATCATTTAATTGTCCGCCAACAATGCTATTAGCGCCTTCGGTGCCGGTGAGAGAGTTTGGATCTGTGGGGTTGCCAGGAATAACGTTGCCGGTGTCAGAAACGGCGCGTTTGGCAACAACTGCTGTCCAATAATAGCTGCGGTTAAATGTGCCGGTGTCGTTGGGAAGTAAATAAAATCCCACGCCAATATTATCAACATCAGGTTTAAGTAAATTAGCGCCTTCGGCATTACTAAACCAATAACTTACAACTTCTTCTGGGGTGGTTTGACCGGCAGCAATATTTTGTGCATAAGTTGTGAAATCATAGCCCGCATTTTTAATTCTACTGGCCGGTGAGGAACCGTTCGAGCCATTCTGAGCAAAAAAGTCATTCAGCGCCATATCTGTGCTTTGTAGTTGCGCTGCATTGCCAAGTTGGGTATCAATCGCCAGCGGTAACAGGCCGAAGCGACTGCGCTGTAAATTAATTAAAGCGACAATTTGGGTAGTTAATTCTAAGTTAGCCATGTTCAAGTTTGCTCCTTGTAACATTTTCTATATTACTTGCGACTTTATAGCGTAGCTTAAGGTGCCGGAAAATAGTTTAGGGTTGTTTAAGGTTTGCGCTGTCGGGATCGGGAACCGAACTAGCCGAAGGGCATTTTTTCAGGGGGGCCGGTTTGGCCGCCAACTTTAAAAAGGCTATAACTAGCCTAATTATTAGTGATGTTTTTAGTGTTTATCCCCTGCCCAAGTTTCTTAAAAAACGAGCCTTTTATAACTAGACTTTTTAAGTAATAATTGATGGAATCAATGTCTTCTATAATACCGTTTATTTAGAACAAATTACTTAAATTTTTAAAATAAAAAGCCCTAAAATTACTTCAACAAAGTCAAGTAATTTTAGTAAAAATTCCCGAAAAAATGGTCTAAATTTGCCCCATCTAACATTAGCAAAAAGCGAAGCAACCGGCCACAAACACCGCATCAACGATGGGAAAGCGCAGCTATATCAAATTGACTGGATCAAGCACCGGCCACCCCTTGCGAGTCCCCCCCGATGTACAATCTAGCAACACAAGCGCTAACCTGGGTAAATTGGGGAATTGACCCATAACAATGTCCTACCCAAACAGGAAACAAGCCCTAATCACCGGCAAAAAGCCTGAAACCTTATAACCATTGCTTAGGATAAGATTTTCGCGCCACAAAATTATTAAAAAGCACCGTACAAATTACCAAAATAATCGACCCCAACAACACCGGCCTCAACAAAAAATCCCAAGACGCCTTACTCATCACCGCCACCAACGCCACCGCACCCGCAGCAGGATGCAAAGTTTTCGTGATTTGCATAACCGCAATTGCTGTTGCCACCGCCGCTGGCATAACCCAGCCCTGAGATCCAAACAAATGAAAAAAACTTAACCCAACCAAAGCCCCTAAAAAATTGCCACAAATAATATTCCGAGGTTGAGCCAGCGGACTTTCAGGAATCGCAAATGCCAGCACAGAAGTCGCCCCAAAAGGTGCCACAATCAACGGATAATTAAAAATCCCCGAAATGTTTTCCAGCGCCGAAATACCTAAAAAACTGCCACAAAAAGACAAAGCAATATGAGCATAACGGCTGGCAAAGAAATTAGCCTGATTAAGCTTACTTTTTAATAACTTGGAACGCCGGCGAAACCTTTTTAAATAAACAAATTTTGGCAGATATAACACACCGATTTTACCTTGGCAGCGCTGGCTTTTCATCGCTTTATCTCACACTTATAAATTCAGGTTTTATTAACAGAAATTTTTTCGCTTAGCAAGTTTTTAGCGCCTTTATTTACCGGCACCAAACGAGCGGTAGAAAAAACTTGAACTGAATCTAGGATAGATCCAAATCCTAAAAATCTGTAAAGTTCGCTACAAAAATCACCCCAAAAATAACTTATGCTAAATATAAGTAAACTTTATTATTCAAGCCAAAAAACGGCAAAGCCAAGCAGATAAAACTGCTCGACTCTAAACGCAAAAAACTTTAATTGCCCATCCTATAGCGGCAAAGTGTTAGTGCACCCTATCAATCAGAAATCACTAGCTAATTCCCCACCGGCACATTTTTAAACGCCGCAGTTTCCGGCACATAAATATCCAAAACCGACACACTTTCGGGAACCCTTAACCACACATAAGCATCCGCAGAAGCACCTGAACGAATTTGAGATAAAGAAACAGAACCCGTCGAACGTTTCACAACATCAACCGCATTAAAAGTTTCGGTAGTTTGAGGATTTCTTGCCGTAGAACTACCCACCTGAATAATATCACCACCAGCCACATCTTCAGCCAGCCTGCGAACACGCATTTGCACATTCACAACATCACGATTGCCCGTTTCTGGGTCTTGAATTCGCTTCACCGAAATTAACTCAACTTCCCCCTTTCTGCCAAAAGCCTTTTGAACAAAATCTCCGGGTTTAATAGGCGTAATTGTTTTAACTGTTGTTGTCGTTTGTGTCTGAGTCACCGGCACATTATTAACCGCCTCCGCAACACCAACAGGCACATTCTTAAACGCCCCACCATTTTCGACAAAAATATCAATCTTATCCACCGAAGGCGGCACCTTCAACACCGTAGAACCATTCACCGAATCCCCCCGCCGTATATTCAACAAAGACACACTCCCAGAAGGTGGTATCTGCCCAGAAACCGGAGAATAAACGTCATAAGTCACCGGATGACGTGCCGTAATCTCCCCAAAATTAATCACACTATTTCCTGTTAACGTATCCGCCAAACGAGTTACCCGCATTTCCAGAACCACCTCATCAGGAACCCCCGCAACTCGTCTCACAGAAAGCAACTCCAACCGCGCATCATTTCCTGCTGCTGGAATCACAAATTCTCCTTGTTTAACATCATTTTGTGGTTCCGTTGGCGTCAGCACTTCTCTATTATTTCTTGTCTGAGTTTCCGCCACCAAAGGACTACTCACACTCCCCGATTGCACCATGCGGTAAAACCAATAACCACCCCCCGCCAATAGCAAAGCCAGCGTCGTAGCTATCCCCGCTAAAAAGCTATTCAAATGACTGCCACGCCGCCGTGTTTCAGGAGCAGCGCTTACTGTTTCTACCCTACTTCTATTCCCAGTTTTCATAACACAACCTTCAACCAACAAAGCTAAAAAAACTCTAACCAAACCCATCCCAAAAACCCTCTCCCAAAAGACACAAACCCCACCTACCTCTGTGATCCTGCGCCGCTCCTTCAGCGCCCTCTGCTGTGAAAAAAAATACCGAAACCCTATGATAATACCCGAATAAAAAAAAACAAACCGCAAAAAACAGCCAAGATGAACTTCAAAAAATCCCTAAGCGCTATCCTACTCGCCCTCAGCACCCAAACCCCCCTGCACGCCCAAACAGCCCCCGTAAACCCGCCCCAAATCGCCCAAGCCTCCACCATTTGCCCCGCCCAATTGCCCAAAGCCATTGACAGCATCACCAACCGGCCCGAATTCCGCCGTGCAAGCTGGGGTATTTCCATCGAACCCCTCGCCACCAGCACGCCCCTCTATCACCGGCAAGCTGAAAAGTATTTCATCCCCGCTTCTAACGCCAAACTACTCACCACCGCCGCTGCTTTACTCAAACTGGGCCCCGATTATCGCATCCGCACTTCCGTTTATGCTAATCCTGTAAACGGTGATAGTGTGCCGGTGTTGCGTGTTGTTGGACGCGGCGACCCCAGCCTTACAACTGCTCAATTAAAATCTCTGGCAACACAGTTAAAAAATTGGGGAATTCGGAATGTTAATCAGTTGGTAATTGATGATGGTTTTTTTCGAGGCGATTTAGTTAATGCTAACTGGGAATTTGAGGATATCCAGGCCGGTTATGGTGCGCCGGTTAATAGCTTAATCCTCAATCAAAACGCCGTCAATTTTACTTTGTTTCCTCAACAAGCCGGCGAGCCGCTATTAGTTAAATGGGATGATTCCCAAGAGGGAGCAAGTTGGGAAGTTGAAAATACATCGATGACGGTTACTTCAAATGAAGAGGAATTTATCGATGTGGGACGCGATTTGACTAAACCTGTTTTGTATGTAAGCGGTCAATTGCGGGCCGGTTCTGAACCGGAATCTACTTCGGTGGCAATCACACAACCGGCTACTAATTTTTTACAGAAATTTCGTCAAGTTTTAGCAGCAGAAGGCATTAGGGTCAAGAGTACAAAAGTTATAAAAGATGGCACGCCAAATGCTGATGAAGTTGAGTTGGCAATGGTTAGTTCTCCGCCGTTAATTGAGTTAATTAATCGCACCAATGTAGACAGTGATAATCTTTATGCAGAGGTGCTTTTGCGATTGTTGGGGACAGTTTCAGATAATACGAAAGCAGCACAATTTCAAACAGCAAATGCGGGTTTAGATACAATTAGAAATGCGCTGGCAGAATTAGGTTTAGACCCGAAATCTTATAAACCGGCTGATGGTTCTGGGTTATCTCGGCACAATTTAACGAGCCCTGAAGCTTTGGTTAATTTATTACGAGTAATGGCGAGTACGCCGGTGGCTGATATGTATCGAAATTCTCTGCCGGTGGCGGGGGTTAGTGGTACCTTGGCAAGTCGTTTTCGTAATACACCGGCCCAGGGAATTGTTCAAGCAAAAACCGGCACTCTTTCGGGTGTTGCTTCGCTTTCTGGTTATCTCAATAATCGCAATTATGAGCCGTTGGTTTTCAGTATTATTGTCAATCAATCGGATTTAACTTCATCGACAATTCGCCGCAGTATTGATGATATTGTCGTGCTTTTGTCTCGTCTGCGCCGGTGTTAATTAAGTTTGTACAAACCCGGTTTCCTGAAAAAACCGGGTTTTTGAGATTAAATTTGACGGCTACCACAGGAATTGCTATATATAGGAATCATCAACAAAAAGGAATCAGCAGATGCCCACTGAGCCGCAAATGAGGGCTTTATATATAATAGGCTATCAGTTAACTTTTTTGATGTTTCAGCCTATCCACATTATTTGCATTGACGGAAGAACTCAAAATTTATTTATTTTGGCAGGGCATAATGAAGATATACAATTTGAAATTACACGCCAGGGGGAGGTATTCTGATGAGTCAAATTGATTACGCCGCTATGTCAGATGAAGAGTTAAAGCATTACTTTCTTAGCCACCGGCAAGATAAAGCTGCTTTGGAAGCTTATCTATTACGTCGTCGTCAGCGTTCTCTTCCAATCATTACTAGGGTAGATGATAACGATTTTGAGGCTAAAATTAAAGCCTCTATCCTTGAGCAAATGAGTCAATAATCCTTATTTTTTAATCTTTTAATCAGCCTTGAAACAACGAAAAATTAAGTTTTTAAAAACCCGCTTTCTCAAAGAAAACGGGTTTTTGCTTACAAGTTTTTGAGATTTAATAACCCGGTTCTTCTTCGTATTCGCGGGTTTTAGTGCGTTCGGGAATGTTTACGCGGGGTGCTTTGTAAGGTTTCGGGGATTCATCATCCGCCCAAGCATCGGCCTCGATATCATCTTCATAATCATCATACTCCTCATCGTAGGCCGGCTCTTCATAACGCGGTTTGCGCGGTGGGGTGTAGCTTTCGTTGTAATTGCTGCGGGCCGGTGGTTCGCTCCAGTTTTCCTCTTCTTCCAAGTCTTCTGGTTCATAATACATGGCCTTGGCCGGCGGTTGTTGGCGAATCGGCGGACGGACGGGCTCGCGTTCTTCTTCTTCCCAGTCATCCGCATCCCATTGGGCCACCGGCTCACTGCGACGGACTGGTTCTGCTTTTATTGGCACACCGGTGCCTAATTGATTTTCTGGACGCGCCACCGGCGGATAATAAACTTCTTCCTCTTCCCGTTCCCAAGGCGGTTGGCCAATACCTAAACGTTCCAACACTCCCACAGTTAACTGGATCAAGCGTTCTTCGGCACCTTCAAAAACGATCAAGCGGTTTGGGCCGCTGCTGACAATTTCTTCAATGGGTAACTCATAAGTGCTTACCACTTGGTCGGGAATGAAGGGAATGCCGAACGATGCAATAATCAACGATAAGACAGTGCCGGTTTCTTGGTTAAATTTAAAACCACGAACTTTTCCCAGCATCTCGCCGGTTTCCGTGATCACTTCACTGCCAATGAGGGCACTATAGGCATCAACGTCGATATCTTCAATTACATCTTCATCTTCTACCAGGATCACGTCCCCAATTTGGATGATACTGGTCAACAGCATAAAACGCGGCATCCCGGCTATCGAGAGCAGGTTGTCTCTCAGTCCGAGTGCCACGACTTCCCGGCGGTCAATGTCTACCAATAGCTCTTTAACCACCCCCAGTCGTTTGCCGGTGTCGCGGGTGATCACTTGGGTGTTTAATAAATCTGAGCGTAGCCGTATTTGTTCAGATGTCATTCTTAGAGAAGTCCTGCTCTCGAAACCTAAATTATGTTTGTCATTTGTCCTTTGTCCTTTGTCATTTGTCAAGTAGGTGGAGTTTTTTTGACCGATGACGCTTGACTGATTGGAACTCTATTTAAAATAGCCGTTACTGATTGCTTGACTGCTGTAGGTTTAATCCTATCACTTGCGTGTAGGCGCCTCTGGCTTGGGTGACACCAATGGTGCGTTGGGACGATTCAATCATAGGCCGGCGTAGACTCACGACAATAAACTGGGCTTGTTGTGCCTGTTGTTTAATCATTCTAGCTAATCGCTCCACATTTGCCCCATCCAAAAACATATCTACTTCATCAAAAGCGTAAAATGGCGAAGGCCGGTAGCGCTGTAATGCAAAAATAAAACTCAGCGCCGTGAGAGATTTTTCGCCGCCAGACATGGAAGCTAAACGCTGCACCGGCTTACCTTTGGGATGCGCCACCAAGTTTAAGCCACTGCTAAACGGATCTTCCGCATCATCAAGTTGCAAATACCCATCGCCATCGGATAATTCCGCAAAGATACTTTGAAAGTTTAGGTTAACCGCATCAAAAGCTTCTTTAAAAGCTTGCAGGCGTAGGGTTGTAAAGTTTTCAATTCGCAGCAGCAATTCGGTTCTTTCGCCTTCTAATGTTGCCAATTTCTGACTTAATTCATCAAGTCTTGCTTGGGTGCGATCATACTCTTCTAAAGCCAGCATATTCACCGGCTCCATTGCTTGCAAGCGTTTTTGCAAAGATTTAACTTCTTTTTCTAGTTCTTCTAATTGTATATTTTCTGGAACCACCGGCACCGGCTCTGGCAATTCAATTTGTTTAGCTTCTAAACTTTGCTGTAAGCTTTCCAACTGTTGCCGGCGTTCCTGCTGGATATTTTGCAGTTTTTCGATTTGCCATTCAAGTTGCTGTCTGGCATTGCGGCGTTGATTTAACTGCGTTTCTGCTCTGTCGCGGGCAACTTTTTCCGAGCCTAATTTATGATCTAATTCTGCTAGGCTAATTTTGCTTTCGTTAATTTTATCTACAATTGTAGACAAATTTTCTCTCACGCCTGACAACTGGCTATTAACGCCGGCTAACTGCGTTTCATATTCTGCCAAGCGTTGCCGGCTTTCAGTGATTTTTTCTTCGGTTCGCTGGCGTTGCACTTCCAAGTCTTGCAGTTTTTGTTCGGCTGAACGCAAAGCTTTTTCGCCTTCGGCTAGGCGTGCTTCTTCAGCGCGAATACGGATTTGGATTTGTTGCCATTCACTATGAGTCTGTGACTGCTCTAACTCGGCTAAGGCAAATCTGTTTTGTTGTAGTTGCGCTTCGGTTGCTGGTAATTCTACTTCTAAAATAGCCAGCCTGTTTTCTGCTTCTGCTAATTCTTGGGAAGCTTTTAAAAGTTGCGTGTGGAGTTGTTCTTGTTGTCTTTGAGCAGTTTTAATTTCGGTTTCTATTTGTTCCGCAGTCCGCTGATTTTCCCGTTGTTGTTGTTTTGCTTCGAGTAATTCTTGATTTTTTTGTTTCACCACATTACTTGCCTCAGCAATTTTGCGGTTACATTGTTCTAAAATTAGCTCAATTTCTTGTAATCGATTTCGCAAATGTGGAATTTCCGCAGATTCTGTGTTGGTGCCGGTGCCAAAATGTAAGCGAGAACCTGATCCTCCGATACTTCCCCCTGTCATGGCGCCGGTGGTTTCCAGCAATTCGCCATCCAGGGTAACAATGCGATACTGTCCCAAATACCGGCGAGCATTATTGATATTATCAAAAACCGCTGTATTGCCAAATACATAAGCAAAAATATCGAGATACTTTGCATCTGTTTCTATTAAGTGTATCGCATAATCAACAAATCCTTGAACTCCATTAGGAACTGTCAGATTATATCGTGAAGGCCGAATTTTATTCAGGGGTAAAAATGTTGCTCTACCGGCCCGTTTTTGCTTCAAAATTTCAATAGCTTGCGCCGCAACGCTATCATCTTCAACTACTAAATTTCCTAATCTTCCCCCAGCCGCAATTTCCAACGCCAGCCGATAGCGTTGTTCAACTTTTCCCAATTGTGCAACTAAGCCGCAGAGTCCTTTTAAGCCTGCCTGAACAATAACCTGGGTGGCGCCGGTGCCGGAGGCTTCCTGCATTGCTTGCGCTTGGGCTTCTAATTTATCTAATTGCCGTTGTTTTTCCCGTTGTTCATTGAGCAGGCGTTTTTGTGTTTCCTGTTGAGTGTGTAATTCCCGTTCGGCTTCCGCGAGAGCCTGACTCAGCAATTCCACTTGCGCCGTAGCTTGAGAGCGATTTTCGCCGGTTTCGCTTTGCTGCTGTTGTTTTTTGCTAATTTCCTCCTCTAAATTCTGCAAAGTTTGCGATTTTTCTTGAATTTGGCTATCCAAAGCATTAACTCTTTCCCGCAGTCTCGCTTGTTCGGTACGTTGCGGGTCAAGAATTTGTTGCAGCGTTTCAATTTGTCGATGCAATTCTGTTTGCTGCTGTACCCAAGCCTCAGAAGCGTCGGCAGTTTGGGCTGATTGTTGCTTTAATTGGGTGAGAATTTCTTGAACTTCATTTCTGCCGGCCTGCTTATGGCTGACTTCGACGCTTTGCACAGAAATTTGCTGCAAGGTTTGAGTCAAAGTTTGCTCATATTCCTTGACTTTTTGCTGGCTTTGTGATAGGGCGGTTTCAATTTCCCGCTGTTGGGTTTGTAGTTCTTGTTGCCGGTTTTGTAGTTGTCGGCTTTCTGCTTCCTGGGTGGCTAATGTGCTTTGTACAGCGATGAGTTCCTCTTCTCCCATTGCTTTGACTGCTGCATTGAGCCGGTCGAGTTCGGCATTAGCTTGCAAAATCTCAGCGTTGAGGTTGGTTAGCTGTTGATTGAGGTCATTTGCGCTGCGTTCACCGGCCTCAATATGTTCGCGTAATTGCCAGATTTGTTGTTGCAATTGCCGGTAAACTAAAACAATTTGCCACTGTTCTTTTTGCAGAAATTCTATCCGTAATTTTTGATATTTTTCTGCTTTCCCGCGATCTGCGGCGAGGCGGTCGCGCTGAGCAATTAATTCTCGTTCAACAATACGCGCTTTTTCCTCAAGATCCTTAACTTCATCAAGTTTATTTCTGGCTTGAACAATTTTGCGGTCAAAAGCCGCCACCCCAGCTAACTCATCAATAATTTCTCGACGTTCGCGGGCGTTCATGGTGATAATGCTGGTAACGTCGCCTTGTAAAACAACGTTATAGCCTTCTGGATAAATGCGAAGCCGGTTCAGTTGTTCGTGTAACTCTGTCAGCGTACAAGGCGAACCATTGGCGTAATAGGTTGAGGTGTAGGTGCCCTGTTTGGTGACGCGCAGTTTTCGGGTGACACTCCATTCTGTGAGGGATTGGTTTTTGACCGGTTCTTGGGAGTTGTTACCATTGCCATTTACCTCTTCTCCCCAAAATTCTTGGGCTTCTTCCGTTGTTGCAAGTATATCGGGAGAATCTGATAAATCAAAGGTTACAGTCACGCTGGCTTCGATGGTACCGCGAGAATTTTGCTGGTTATTCACTAAATCGGGTAAGCGTTCGGCCCGCATTCCTTTGGACGAAGAAAGGCCCAAAGCAAAGAGTAAAGCATCGAGAATATTTGATTTTCCTGAACCATTTGGGCCAGAAATAACGGTAAACACCGGCAGTAACGGCACGCTCGTTGTGCCGCCAAATGATTTAAAGTTGGTAAGTTCGACTCGCTTAATATGAACCATGTAAAGCTGGCTGGCCTGGGTTTTGCAGAAATGATGAGGTTATTACTTAGTTTAGCGGTCTATACAGGTTATCACGCTATTTAGCCGGTAAGATGCAGGGCTTCGCCAAGGATGAGCGGGGGTTTGGGTTGGAAATAATTATAATTTAAGTGGTTTGTTTTGGGTTAAATGGGTTTTTGATCATGCGTTAGTTTTGTTTGCTTATGAGTTTTTTGAGGATGGATATTAAGGCTGGTTTGTTGATGTGCCGGTGACAAGAATTTTTCGGTTTTCAATAAAAAAAGATGCTGGTTTTCGCATCTTTTACAGGGTGATTAGATTTTTTTAACCGCAGATGTATGGCAGGCAAGATGCCCGCCCCACAATGGTTTACAGTTTTGTCCCACACTCAGGGCAGAATTTGCTGCTGGAAACATTTTTTGCGCCGCAGCCGGTACAATAAATTATTTCGGCGGCTTTTTCTAGTTTGTTAATTTCAGGTAAACCCAGCATTTGTGCGTTGCTCTTTCCAGGCGCTACCATTGGATAGCAGTTTTCATCCCGTTTGACAAAGACGTTTAAAAGCACCGGCCCGTCGTGCGCCAGCATTTCTGTCAACGCATCTTTTAACTGATCACGGGAATTTACCACCATCCCTTTAATGCCATACGCCTCAGCCAACTTCACAAAATCAGGCATCCCTGGCTGCATATTTGATGACGAATAACGCTCATGGTAGAACGTTTGCTGCCATTGCCGCACCATTCCTTGCCAGCCATTATTTACGATAAGGGTCTTGACATTTATGCCATATTGTGCTAAGGTTCCGAGTTCCTGAATATTCATCTGCACGCTGGCATCACCAGAAATACAGATCACTTCTTCATCCGGTACCGCCACTTTCACACCCATCGCCGCCGGCACTCCAAAGCCCATCGTACCAAGACCGGCACTTGAAATCCATTTGCGGGGGCCATTTTTCAAAAACTGCGCTGCCCACATTTGATGTTGGCCCACATCTGTTGTGTAATAGGCATTTGGTGCCATTTGCCCGATCAGGGAAATTACCTCTTGCGGTGCAATCACATCTTCATAATGTGGCACCACCAGCGGATAATCTTTGCGCCAGCCGCTAATCCGCTCAAGCCATACCCGCGTTTGTTCTGGGTCTGCCGGCTCGTTAATTTCCCGCATTCTCCGCAACAGATCCATCAAAACCTGGCGCACATCGCCGACAATTGGCACATCCGGGGCGCGATTTTTACCAACCTCAGCAGGGTCAATATCAATATGGATTACTTTTGCCCGCGAAGCAAACTCATCCAGCTTGCCGGTAACACGGTCATCAAACCGTGCCCCCACCGCAATCAGCAAATCACACTCACTCACAGCATAGTTAGCATAAGCCGTGCCGTGCATTCCCAACATTCCCAGAGATAACGGGTGATTTTCATCAAATACGCCCTTACCCATCAACGTTGTTGTCACCGGCACACGATAATATTCTGCTAACTCCTGAATCTCTGCATGAGCAGAAGCAGCAATTGCACCACCCCCCACATAAAGCAGAGGTCGTTTTGCTTCTCGAATCAGACAAATTGCCTGGTTCACCTGACGCGGATTACCTTTCACCGTTGGCCGGTAGCCCGGAATTTTCACAGAACCCGGTTCAACCGGAAAATAATCAAATTCCTCCAGAGCCACATCCTTCGGCACATCAATCAAAACCGGCCCTGGGCGTCCCGTACTGGCAATATGAAAAGCTTCTGCTGTAATCCGCACAATATCACGGACATCGCGCACCACATAAGAATGCTTGACAATAGGTAGCGTAATCCCGTAAATATCCGTTTCTTGGAAAGCATCAGTGCCAATAGCCGCCCGCGAAACTTGGCCGGTGATCACCACCAACGGGATAGAATCCATGTGAGCATTAGCAATCCCCGTTACCAGGTTTGTCGCACCGGGCCCAGACGTGCCAAAACAGACTCCCACCTGGCCGGTGGCGCGAGCATAGCCATCAGCCGCATGAGCAGCACCTTGTTCGTGTCTAACTAGAATATGCTGAATGTCACCAGCGGCCTCAAATTTATATAGCTCATCATAAATCGGCAAAATCGCGCCACCCGGATAGCCAAAAATATGTTTTACTCCGTGACGCTTCAACGTATCAATCAGCGCATAGCCACCACTTTTGCGGGTGGGAGTGGGTCTTAACTCTTTATTGTCTGGCTTACTTTGCGACAGCACCGGGAAACCTCGTCTTAATCTCATTAATCTGTCTATTTTAATTCTATGCTTCATGTCTGATGAAACTTCAAAATTTTTAATCTTTTTTATGCTTGACACTTGCAGGTAAAAGTCTCTCCCCCCTACCTCGCCAAGGAGAGCAAGCAAAAGTCAGCAGAGATGGGATGGTGAGGAAAGTCAGGATGTTATGTATTTTTGAGGTGATACTCTAGCCAGCGGTGGAATCTCGCCGCTTGCCAATTATCTGAGATCGGCTGCTTTTTCTTTTCATCCCAGATGCCTTAATTAGCGCTTGTATCATCTTGTTTCGTTTTCGGGTAGTTTTCCCTAAAAAACACTATATTTTTCAAAAAGACCGCGTTTCTCAGCATTTCTTGTTTGAGATTTACGTTCAGGGATGCTCAACAGGATTTTTTGCTGGAAACCTATACAGGTTGTCATAGAAGTAGGTAAGTGTAAGTTCTATGACAACCTCTACATTGACTTTTAACAAAAAAGTAAGAATCGGCTTTTGCCTTAAAAAATAAGGGAATTTTGACGAATAGCAAACTTAAATCACATCCTCCAAAACCTTGCGGGTACTTAACCAAGCCCAAATACCGGCAATCGCCACAACCAAACTCATCCCCAACATCACCACCCGTAAACCCACCGCATCCGTAAGTGGGCCGGCAATCGCTAGGGGCAAACTAAGAGCAATATTGACTACATTATTTTGAAAACCAAACACCTTACCCCGCATAGCTTCAGGAGTTTGCTGCTGGATGAGAGTTTGCATAGGTACGCCTATGAGAGAACCTCCTAAACCTAATATTCCACTCAAAGTTAAAGCCAGCCAACGGTCTTGAGTATAAGTAAAAACACCTAACACAAACGCCATCATCAAAAAACCAATTAACGGCAAAGGTTTATTGTGGAAACGTTCGCCCCAGTGACCTAAAATCCCCGCCCCCAAAACCATTCCTATTCCCGCCGCCGCCAGCAAAAAGCCAAATTGATTTTCTTTTAATCCAATATCTTTGGCTAAATTAATTGCCACAATTGTTAAAGCTGCAAATACAGAATAAAGCACCGTTAATTGCAGCATTGCATTACTGACTAAACGGTTTTTCTTCAGATAGCGCAAACCTTCTTTAAAATCATGCCAAGGATTCACCTTTGCCAAAGCATCCGCACTTGGGTTTTCTTTTAGGGGGAGGAAATAAAACACCGCCGATGCAGAGAGGTAAAGAAAAGCCACCGTAATTTCTTGACTGTAATCACCGGCAAAATTTTTCACAAAACTAAACAAAGGTTCACCCACCGCAAAACCAACAATCAGAGAACCCAGCATCGTTGTTGTAAAAAGGGCGTTGGCAGTCATTAAGCCTTGTTTTGGCACCACCAGAGGAATTGCAGCTAATTCTGCCGGGGCAAAAAATTGAGTAAGAATCGATTCCAAAAAGGCAATGGCCAAAAGGAAGATAAAATCTTTAGGAAGGAAAGGAATACAGAGAATTAATAGGCCCCGCAGGAAATTAGAAAAAAATAAAATTTGCTTTTTAGAAAAGCGGTCAACAAAAATCCCCGCCGCCGAACCAAAGACAATAGCTGGCAGAGTATTTGCTAACATCACCGCCGAATTCATAGAATTTTTGAGAGCATTCGGCGGTCGATAGTCTACCAACAGAGTAATAAGCAAAACTAGGAAAACTTTATCAGCGATTTGGGACAAAATTTGTCCGCACCAAAGCACCAAAAAAGACTTATTTTTGAATAAAGCGTTAAAGCCGCTACCAGAAGGAGGAGGGCTGCTACTGGCTGGAAGCATAAGAGAAATTTAGCCTTTGGGAGGGTAAGAGAGAATTATTCATCCTCGGCGCGTGGGTGAGAGGAAAGCACCATGACGCTCTAATAGACTAACTAAAAATAGCGCTGCTGTTGTAGGCCGAACAGGATACAAACCAAAACTGGCTGAGTTGTACCACCAACCTTGAACAGTTTGTGGCATATCCCAAAGTTGTAAGTGTGATGTCGCCCCTGTCCCATAAAAGCTTTGATCCCCTGTTCCGAGTAAAGCAGATGTCCAGTGCGTAAAGTAATCGTGGCTGAGACGATAAATAGGAAAATCGCCTGCTAAGGGCACTCCCCAACCATCCAGGCCAAAAAAGGCGGCCACTTTGCCACCGCGTTGCTGCCAACCCCAAGCAGCCCCAATCGCACCGGCCACCCCAGCACTAAAACTGATAAAAATCACCGCAGGCAATTTCTCAGAAGGCATCGAAGTTAGGGAGGCTTCTAAAAACTGGAGAACGTGAAAAGGCGACCACACCGGCCCACAGGTAGAGGGAAAAATAATTACATTGGAAGGTAGGCTGGCTGAGGGGGCCGCTTGAAACACTTGTTTAACAAAGCTGTCTGTGAGTTCAGGGCGGTGTTCCCCCCCACAGATCAGACAAATAACGGCAGAACACATCGGTATGGATGGCAGAAATCAAGGTTATTTTAAACAAGATAACTTTTTAAGTGCATAATTTCCGTACTGCCGGTAACGAATCATTCTTTGGACGCATAGGTTCTAATCTGATGCAAATTTATAATCAAACGATAGAATATTGCTTGAAATGGCCAGGTTTTAAAGTCTTAGACTCTAGCCGGCCAAAGTGGCTGTACAAAGTATAAGTTAAGATGTGATCTGTGCCGCAGTTGAAACCGTTCCGAAGCTCTATATCTGGATTAAACATCCAGCAGGTTCTTCCAATGATGGCGAAGCGCAAACCCTTTAAAGCAGCCAAAACGCATTTTTTTGCGTCTCGGTACTTCAGTGTGAGCATCATTGTCTGCGCCGGCGTTGTCAGCACAGTGATAGCATTTTTGAGTGCTCGTTATTGGCAAACAACAAGACTAAACACTCAACTGCAAAAACAAGTTGACGAAGTGGTAAGATCCCTGCAAAAAAACACCGACAGCAATTTTGAGCCTCTGCTGGCGGTGAATGATTTTTACAGCGCCTCTACAGCAGAAGTTTCTAGGCAAGAATTCAGCGACTTAGCTAAGAGACTTTTATTGCGTCATCCCAGTATTGAACTGTTAGCCTGGACACCACGCATCCCCAACCCTGCTAGACAGGCATTTGAAACTGCCATCCGAAATGAAGGCTATAAGAACTATCAAATTTATGAACAACAGACGCAAGGAACAATGGTGCGCTCCTCGGTACGCTCTGAATATTTTCCGATCAGTTATATTGAACCTTTTAATCAGTATGAATTAGCCTTTGGTTTTGATTTGGGCAGTGAAGAAAAACGACGCTCTACCCTAGAAATAGCCCGTGATCGGGGAACTTTAGCAACGACAGGCCGGCTGGGATTTTCTAACAATAAAGCTGGTTTTTTGCTGGTGATGCCGGTTTATCAAAACAACCAGTCTTTGAATACTTTAGAAGCTCGCCGCACTAATTTAAAAGGCTTTGCGGTAGGGTTATTTCTTTTTCCCAATTTTATTAAAAGCGTTTTGGGAAATGTAGATGCTAAGAATATTAATTTGGTGTTTTATGATGAAACAGTCGGCTCACAAGAGCGGTTTCTGGCTTTTTATGATTCCGAGTCTGGTAAAGTTTTAACAGAAAGCGACCAAGAAATAACTACGAGTTCTTACAGAGAATGGCTCTGTCAAAAAGATACTTGTCTCCGCCAGTTTAAGGTAGGCAATCGGCTGTGGTCGGTAGAGTTTCTCCCCACCGAGCAATACTTTGGGGAAAGTACACTTTGGCTGTCTTGGGTGTTTTTAGTCGGCGGTTTATCCCTCACCGCTTCGTTAGCCGTCTATGCGTTGAGATACGAACAGCACTCTCGGAGAATTGAGCAATTAGTAAAAGAACTCAGCCAAGCTAATTTTGAAATTCGCTCACTCAGTCGCATCAGTGACGCACTGCAAGCTTGTCTGAGTTTAGAAGAAGCTTATTCTGTTATTCCCCGCTTAGTGCAGAAATTATTTCCCCTCCACTCCGGCATTATTTATACAATTTCTGCTTCGGGAAATATCGTAGAAGCTGCGACAACTTGGGGCAATAATTTAGCCAGTCAATTGGTATTTAGTCCTAATGATTGTTGGGGAATTCGCTGTGGCCGGCCACATTTATTTGAAAATACTTACAGCGGTTTAGCCTGCTCTCATTTTACCCAACCTCTAGCCGAAGAATGTTATTGTGTTCCTATGATGGCTCAAGGTGAAACCCTTGGTTTGTTTTATTTGCAAGCACCAGAAAGAGGAAAATTTACCGAAGCAAAACAACAGCTTGCCCTTACGGTGGCTGAACATATTGCTCTAGCTTTGGCTAATTTACGTCTGCGGGAAACCCTGAAAAATCAAAGTATCCGCGATCCTTTGACGGGTTTATTTAATCGTCGTTATTTAGAAGAATCTCTGGAACGGGAATTGCTAAGGGCTGAACGACAAAAGCATTCTGTCGGTGTGATTATGATTGATATTGACCATTTTAAAAAATTAAATGATACCTATGGTCACGAAGCCGGGGATATCGTACTCCAAGAGTTAGCCGTGTTTTTGCAGGGTTCAATTCGCGCTTCGGATATTGCTTGCCGGTATGGCGGAGAAGAATTTACCCTGATTTTGCCAGAAGCGACTATGGAAGTGACTAAACAACGGGCTGAACAATTACGCGAGGGAGCGAAGCATTTGCACGTTCACTACCGCAGACAGCCTATAGGCAGGATTACTTTATCTTTGGGGGTTGCATCTTTTCCCGCTCAGGCTTCTAGCGCCAGCGCGGTTTTGAGAGCCGCTGATGAGGCTTTATACAAAGCAAAAAGTGCTGGACGAGATCGTGTACAAATTGCTTCTTAAAAACGCTTAGAGGCTTGTTTTAAAGATATAATAGGTATCGTAGATTATATCCCTGACAATTTAAATGATTTATTATTAAGAATTTTTTTATATTTTGAGTTGCAGCAAGGGGTGAGTAAAAATTAGTAGCGGGGTTTTGGGTTGCTGCCTTTGAAGATGCAAATAACCTCCCCATTATAGATCGGCTCTGCGTTTATCGTGGCTGGTGAATCTGGTTAATTATGAAGCAACAAAGCGTTTTGAGGGGTTTGGCAATTGTTGGGGGGATGGCAAGGCGCCCGTGGTTTGTTTGGCGTGTACTTCCTTTGGTGGTGGGGGTGGGAGTTTTAAGTGCGTCGGTGGGTTTGGGGCGAGCAATAAAGCTACGCGAAGCTATTCAAATTCAACAGACAACTTCAACTGAAGTGGCGGTGCTGGCAAGCGAACTGCACCAGGAAATGCAGCAGCGAATTTTGGCTCTGGTGCGGCTGGCGCAACGCGGGGAAAAAGCACCGAAGTATTTCCAAGAAAATTGGCAAGCGGATGCACAGCTTTATCTCGAACACTTTGAAGGTTACGATTCGATTTGGCTTGTTGATTCTTCTTTTAAGATTCGCTCTGGGATGCCGGTAAATCGCCCGGAAGCGGCTACAAATTTAAAACATTTGTTGAAACAAAACGGTGCAGAATGTTTGAAGGCTCGGTCGGGAGAGGCTAAAATTTCTCCTACTATGAATAAGGAGGGTAAAGGCCCACAATTCTTTGTTTGCGTTCCAATTATTAAAGCCCAGAATTTAACTGGTTTTGTTGTCGGGGTTTTTAAGGCTAAAGAGGTTTTTAAGGACATTTTACATCCAAAAATTGCCGGCAATTATGCCCAAATTATTTATGAGGGCAACAAAGAGATTTATCGTCAAAATGTACTGGAAAAATCCAAAAATTCTGATTTTATTAAAAGCGCAAGAATTGAATTTGAGGCGCTGGATTGGCGTTTAGAAGTATGGCCGAATCAGAAACTATTAAGTGAACAAAAAAGTCAGCTACCCCTCGTAGTATGGGGAGCCGGCACTTTTCTGAGTTTGATGGCAGGAGGGATGGTTCACTTAGCACAAAAATCGAAATTTCGCGCCTGGGAAGTTGAAGAGATTAATCAACAGTTGCAACACGAAATTTTTCAGAGACATCAAGTAGAAAAGTTTCTGCGCGAACAAGAATCGATGCTAAGAAGTTTTTATGATAGCGCTCCGATGATGATGGGAGTGGTAGAAATAGTTGGGGAAGATATTTTACATATTTCTGATAATGCCACCACAGCCGATTTTTTTGGCACGACAACTGAAGCAATGCACTTGAAATTAGCAAGCGAAATGGGAGTTTCTGAGGAAAATAGACAAAAATGGGTGAGTTACTATCTGGAAAGTGAAAGAAAATCCGCGCCGGTGCGCTTTGAATATTTCCACGATACTGAGGCCGGTCGGCGCTGGCTGTCGGTGACGGTTTGCCCTATTTTTAGAGAAGCGGATAGCCATGCCCAGTTTTCTTATATCGTCGAAGATGTGACAGAGCGAGTCCAAATGGAGGAGGCAATTAAAGCCAGTCAAAGTCGGTTATCGCTGATTTATAACACGGTTTCTGATTTAATTTTTTTGATGAAAGTTGAAGAAAATAATATTTATGAATGCGTTTCCGTCAATAAGGCTTATTTAGAAGCTACTGGATTAAAAGAAGAGGATTTGATAGGCAAAAAAATAGAAGAAATTGCCGGCGAAGGAGCAGTAAATTTTGTTTTAAGTAAATATCAGGAAGCGGTGCGTCAAGCTGTGCCTTTGCAATATGAAGAAACTGCGGATGTGCCAAAAGGATACTTAATTTTTGAAACTACGCTGACTCCCATTTTCAACGAGGCGGGAATTTGCACGCACCTACTGGGAGCAAGTCACGATATCACGCGCCGGAAATTAGTAGAAGAAAAACTTCGTTTCAGTGAAGATCGCTGGCAATTAGCATTACGGGGAAATAATGATGGAATTTGGGATTGGAATATCGAAAACAATGAAACTTTTTTCTCGGTTCGCTGGAAAGAAATGTTGGGTTATGAAGATAAGGAAATTCCAAATCAGTTGGACGAATGGGCAAAACGAGTGCACCCCGAAGACATTGCTCCTGTCAAGAAGTTACTAGAGGAACATTTTGCGAAAAAAACTCCTTTTTATATTTCTGAACACCGAATTTTATGCAAGGATGGTAGTTATAAATGGATTCTTGACCGAGGACAAGCTGTTTGGAATCAACAAGGTAATCCTGTTAGGATGGTTGGCTCTCATACGGATATTACCGACCGCAAACGCACCGAAGAATCTTTGAAACTCAGCGAAGAAAGATATCGCCGGTTGGTGGATCTTTGCCCCGATGGGATTTATGTTGCTCAAAAAGAAATTATTAAATTTGTCAATAGTGCGGCGGTGAATATTTTAGGCTGTGTAAGTGAGAAAGATTTGGTGGGGAAATCTATTTTTAATTTTATTCATCCAGACTATCGCCTCATTGCCCAACAAAGGCTGCATAAACTAGAGGAATTACAGCAAGATACGCCCTTATTATTACAAAAATATCTCCGCTTAGATGGCAAAACAGTTGATGTGGAGGTGGCTGCAACTTCCATTGAAATTAATGGAGAATTAGCGTGTTTGGTGGTGTTAAGGGATATTACCGAGCGTCAGGAGACGATGATGGCTTTGCGCGAAAGTGAACGGTTTATTCAACGTCTTGCTGATTCGACGCCAAATATTTTGTATTTGTATGATATTCAAGAGAACAGGAATCTTTATATTAATCGGGAAGTGCTGGGGAGTTTGGGTTATACTCCCGAAGAAGTTAAACAGATGAATGGGGTGTTTATGGATCACTTGATGCACCCAGAAGATTTGCAAAAACTTCCTGATTATTTTAAACATTTTTTCGCCGCGAGGGAAGGAGAGATTTTTGAGTTTGAATATCGGCTTCAGCATAAAAGTGGTGAATGGCGCCGATTCTTGAGCCGGGATACGGTGTTTACAAAAACAGCCGATGGTAAAGCAAAGGAAATTTTAGGAACGGCTACCGATATTACAGATCGCAAGGAAGTTGAAGAAAAATGGCTGCAACTCAATCACCAGCTTACCAATTGGGTGAATGAATTGGAAGATCGCAACGAGGAAATTACGCTACTTAGTCATACCAGTGATTTACTGCAAGCTTGTTTGACTTTGGAAGAAGCTTTTGCGGTGATTACACAAATGATGCCGGTGTTATTTCCTAATAGTAGCGGCGGGATTTTTAAGATTAGTGAATCGAGAAATTTGGTAGAAGCAAAGACGCTTTGGGGAAACGCTGAAACAACGCATAAAATTTTTGCGCCCCATGATTGTATGGCATTGCGGCGGGGTCAGCCTCATTTGGTGGAAGACCCCCAGAAAAATTTTGTCTGCAAACATTTGGTGCAACCGGCACCGCAGGCAAGTTTTTGTATTCCGATGATGGCTGCCGGTGAAGCAACAGGAGTGTTTTATTTTAGTTATCAAGACAAGGGGCAATTAACAAAAGCAAAACAGCAGCTTGCTGTGACAGTAGCGCGGCAAGTTAGTATGGCGCTGGCGAATTTACAATTACACGAAACTTTGCAAAATCAAAGTATCCGAGATCCCTTGACCGGCTTGTTTAACCGCCGTTACTTAGAAGAATCTTTAGACCGAGAAATTCACCGGGCAATTCGCTCTGGTCAGCCCCTCAGTGTAATTATGCTTGATGTTGATCATTTCAAACAATTTAATGACTCTTTTGGTCACGATGCCGGCGATGCCGTGTTGCGAGAGTTGGGCATATTTTTGCAGTCCTCAATTCGCTCTACCGATATTGCTTGCCGGTATGGGGGGGAAGAATTTACGCTAATTTTCCCAGAGTCTTGTCTGGAGTCTACGCGCGAGCGAGCCGAAGATTTGCGTATAGGTGTAAAAAACCTTCAGGTACAGCACCGGCGTCAGTTCCTAGAGCGCATTTCTTTATCTTTAGGGGTGGCTTGTTTCCCCACTCACGGTACTCATGGCGAGTTGTTGATTCGCTCTGCCGATGCCGCACTTTATCGAGCCAAAAAACAAGGGCGCGATTGTACGGTTACGGCGTCTTGATTGCCTGTTACGGATTCGTGAATTTGTTGGCCAATCAAACAAGGCTAAAACTCTCGCTCAAAAAACTTCGCGCCAGCAGCCTGTGCCTTGGTTGCGAAAAGCGAGTTGCAATTAGCATTTATGATTGTTAGCAAGATAGGTCATGCTGAGCAAGTGGCCCAGCCTAGAAAAACGTTACTCACAGAAAAAACAATGGCTTTAATTTTAATTGTGGATGATGCGCTGATTACACGAACGGTGATCCGCAAAATCGTCCAAGGGCAAGGCTATACAACCTTAGAGGCAGATAACGGTCGAAAAGCGGTAGATATGGCGCTTCTTCACCAACCCGATTGTATTTTGCTCGATTTATTACTGCCCGAACTCAATGGCTGGCAAGTTATTGAGGCGTTGAATGAGAAAGGCTCGAAAATTCCCGTGATCTTTATTACTGCTGACACTCAAGACACTACCCGCGATAAGTGTCTGGGTTTGGGTGCGCTGGCGGTTGTCAATAAGCCTCCAAAACTATCAGAACTTCAGCAGGTTATTCAAAAAGCCCTGGCTTTAAACAAGGAGGCAAACTGATGAATTTAACAGCCTATGAAGTCGATGCTCTCGCAGAAGTGGTTAATATGGGAGTTGGTAGGGCTGCGAGTGTTTTGAATGAAGTTATAAACTCTCACATTTGCTTGCAGATTCCCTATATTACCATTCTCTCTCCGACTGAGGCGGTTGAGGCACTTTCGCAACGGTTGGGAGAAGAGTATCTTTCTGCTGTGCGGCTTGGTTTCACCGGCACCTTAAGCGGCAATGCTCAACTGATTTTTCCGACAGATAGCGCCTCTAAACTTGTTGCGGCTATTATGAATGAAGATTTGGGCAACGATGACCTCGATTCTCTCAAAATAGGAGCAATCACTGAGGTAGGTAATATTTTTATTAGCGGGGTGATGGGGGCAATAAGTAATCTACTCAAACAAGATTTTAATTATTCTTTGCCTGCCTATCTTGAGGGAATTGTGCCACAGCTTTTAAATGAAAAGGGCTATGACTCTCAAGCCACAATTTTGTTAGCTCAAGCTCGTTTTACTGTTGAACAGCTACAAATTGAAGGCGACATTGTTTTAATTTTTAAGGTAGGCTCTTTTGAAGCGTTGCTTTTAGCCATAAAACAGGTGTATGGGGAGGCATGAACGAGGAAATAAACACTGTTAACAATAAGTTAGAAATTCTCGATCAAATACCTGTAGGCGCTTGTGTTCTGCGGGAAGATTTGAGCGTGGTTTTTTGGAATAAATGTTTGGAAGAATGGACGAAAATCAGCAAAAACCAAATTATAGGAAGCAACATTTGTGAGCATTATCCTCACTTGAATTCGCCGAAATATTTGAGCCGGTTGAAACAAGTTTTTGAAGGAGGCCCGCCAACAATTTTTTCGTCTCAGCTTCATAAACACATTATTCCATCTACTTTACCCAATGAAAAATTACGCATTCAGCATACTACCGTAACAGCGATCCGCCGGTTCAACGACAGCGGTTTTTATGCCCTTTTAATCATCGAAGATGTAACGGATCTAACAAACCGCATTCAAGATTATCGCAAAATGCGAGACCGGGCTTTGGCAGAAATTGAGGAACGCAAGCAGGCAGAACAAGATTTATATGAAAAAACAAAAGAACTTGAACAACGCAATTTTGAACTAACTCGCCTAAGTCAAATGAGCGAATTATTACAAGCTTGTTTGACCGTTGAAGAAGCTTATACCGTCGTTGCCAATGCCGCAGAATCTTTGTTTCCCAACTTAAGCGGCGGCCTTTTTCTGCTCAATCAAGAGAAAAAAATAGTGGAAGCTGTAGCAAGTTGGGGCAATCTCTTAATAACCAAAATGGTATTTCCAGCTAATCAATGTTGGGCTGTGCAGCGAGGAAAACCAATGGTTATTTTTAATACTGAACCTTGTGCGGTTTGCAGCCATTTTAACAAAACTTCGGCCCAATATTGCTGCATTCCTTTACTCGCCCAGGGAGAAATTTTAGGAATGTTATATTTGGTTTCCCACGCATCAGGCGTTTTAACCCAAGCTAAACAATTACTCGCTTTAACTGTTACAGAGCATATTTCCTTATCTTTAGCAAACTTAAAACTTCGAGAAACTTTACAAAATCAAAGTATTCGTGATCCCCTGACTGGCTTGTATAACCGGCGTTATATGGAAGAATTTTTAAGCCAAGAACTTCTCCGCGCCTTTCGAGCCAAAAAACCCCTATCCATCATTATGCTCGATGTCGATAATTTCAAAATTTTTAACGATACTTTTGGCCACGAAGCCGGCGATTTAGTCCTGCAAGAATTAGGCATATTTCTGAAAAAAAATATCCGGGGTTCCGATATTGCCTGCCGGTATGGCGGTGAAGAATTAACCTTAATTTTGCCCGATGCGCCTTTGGAAGTGGCGAGGCAGCGAGCAGAACATTTGCGCCAAAGCGTTAAGCATTTGAATGTCAAACAACGCGGTCAATTTTTAGGTTCAATTACCCTTTCTTTAGGTGTCGCCTGTTTTCCAGAACACGGCGCAAATTCTTCTGCTGTCTTGGGTTCAGCCGATGCAGCCCTTTATCGGGCCAAAAAAGAAGGCCGAGATAAAGTTGTTGTTTTTTCTGGAACCAATACCCCAATCCCCCCCCCTGGGATGCTAAAATAAATTCGACAGACACACTTTGCTGGCAACCTTTGAAGCCGGCACTCTGCCAAATACCCCTGGTTGTGTGTCTGGGCGATACACTTACTCGAGGATATTCAAGTGGTTGCAACTCCTGAAAAATTACATACACATTCCCACGCAGAAGCAACCGGCAATGACCGCGTTGCTGTTTTGCTAATGGGCTATGGTGAGGTTGAATCCTACGAAGATTTCGCTAACTATAACGAACAAGCTTTAAATTTGCTGACCGCCAAATTTGCGCCGGTACCAACTTGGATTTATCCCCCTTTGGCGCGGCTTTTGGCAATGTTTGACCGGCACGAATGGGGACATACTCATCACGATTTTATTTCCCCCCATAATGCCATTTTTGAAAAACAACGGGCCGGTATTGAACATCACCTCCAACACCGCTGGGGAAACAAAGTTAAAGTCTTTAAAGCGTTTAACTTTTGCGCTCCGTTTTTGCCCCACCAAGTTTTAGCAGAAATTAAATCCGAAGGCTTTGACAAAATTCTGATTTATCCGCTGTTAGTAGTTGATTCCATTTTCACCAGCGGCATTGCTGTTGAACAAGTTAATAACGCCTTAGCTAAAGCAGAAGGTGAGCAACACTGGGTAAAAGGACAGCGCTATATTCCCTCATTTTATAATGAGCCGGCTTATATCGATTTGTTGGCTCGGATGGTGGAAGAAAAAGTTACGGCTGATTTGGCAGACAAATATCTACCTTCCCAAATTGGCATTGTTTTAATGAATCACGGTTGCCCCCACAAAGCCAAAGGTTATACCTCTGGAATTCTCGAAAGTGAGGCGCTTTATGAACGAGTCCGCGAACGATTAATTAACAAATTCCCTCTGATTTCTGTCGGTTGGTTAAACCATGATACGCCTTTGATTGAATGGACTCAACCCGATGCCAAACAAGCCGCCAACAACTTGATTTATTTGGGTGCAAAAGCGATAGTAATGATGCCTATTGGTTTTGCTACCGAAAATCACGAGACACTCTTGGATGTAGAGCATATTATTGAAGGGCTACAGCGTCGTTATGCCGATGTAACTTATGTGCAAATGCCTTGCGTGAATGAGCGGGATGATTTCTTGGAAATGGCCGCTGAATGGGCACATCCCCAGATAGAGGCGTTGGTTGCTGAACAAGCCCTTGCAGTTAATTTGCAATTGGCGGGCACTCACTCTCACGAAAAGCATTCCCATGATCACGGCCATCAGCATCACGATCATGGTGGACATCACCATCATCATTAAAAATTGACGACATCTAGCACAGCTAGAATCAAAGAGCCCAGAAGGTTTAGGAAAGAATATTCTTCATTCTGCCCTAAACCTTTGGCTTGAATGCCCGCAACTTAACCGACAAACAAAATCAACGCACCGGCACCCCCAAGCGCTGCTCCAACTTCGCCACAACCCGCACATTAAACTCAGCCTCAAAAACATCCTTCTTCAAATCCAAACTCCACAACTCCAACACACAATCATCATTCTCAAAAGCCGGCACCAAAAACAATCTAAACTCTCTAGTATCCGCCTTAAATTCGCATTTAACCGCCTTCACCGCTCCAATTTGCCGGCGATCCAAAGGCACAGCCAACCGCAAAATCGCACTCAATTGACTTACCATCAAACGAGATTGCTTACTCGGCAAAGTCCGAAAATTCTCATGCTTCTTTTTCGGCGGACTTTTGCGATGATACCGCGCAAAATTCGCAATCAAATCAATTTCCCTCTCCGTATAACCCAAAAGTTCACCATTCCGAATCAAATAATACGAATGTTTATGATGCGAAGAATGGCTAACATGAATTCCACAATCATGTAAAATAGCAGCCGCCCAAAGTAACTCTCTTTCTTCAGCACCCCAATTGTGCAAAATCCCCTTTGTTTGATCAAACAAACTCACCGCAAACATTGCAATTCGATCCGCATAATCCAAAAACACCTCATACTTTTGAGCAATCTTTAAAACACTCCGCTGACGCACCGAACTTTGATAACGAAGCCGGTCTTCAATTAACCCATGAGTCAGCATCCAATCAACAATCACACCCTCACGCAAAGACCGCTCACAAACCGTCAGAGAATCCACCCCTAACAGTCCCATAGCCTCCTGCAAAATCAGCGCACCGGCCAAAATAATCTCACTGCGCCGGTCATTCATCCCCGGAATAGCCAACCGTTCCGCATAAGTCATTCTTCGGAGCCGGTTTACCAAATCTCGCAAATCTTTTAACATCAATTGATAGCCGGTCAGCGGACTAGGAACCGCCCCTGTTTTTTCCCGCGCAATAATATTAGCAACCGTCTCAATTGTTCCCGAAGTTCCCACTAAACGCCCTTGTTCACCAACATTCAAAAGAGCCCGCAACTCATCCACCGGCCTCTCCAGAGTCCCCCTGATAAACGCCTGCAAATATTGAAACTCAGAATTACTAATCGGATCTGTTTTAACAAACTCAGAAGTTAAGCGAACCGCACCCACCTTAGAACTATTTAAAAAACGCGGATCTTGACCATCTCCCAAAATTAACTCCGTCGAACCTCCGCCAATATCAATAATAACGTGAGGCTGATTATTAAAAGCCATCCCAGATAGCACACCCAAATAAATCCGCCGCGCCTCTTCTTGACCAGAAATCAAACTAACAGCTAACCCCAACTGCTCCTCAATTTCTACCAAAAAATCACGCCCATTTGGAGCTTCCCGCACCGCCGACGTCGCCACCGCAATAATCTGTTCAACATTCAAACTTTTGGCAATTTCTTGAAACCGGCGCAACGCCGTAATTGCCCGTTTCATCACCGCTTCTTTTAAATCCCCAGTAGCCGCATCCCGATCCCCCAAACGCACCGTTTCCTTTTCCCTAGAAATAATCGTAAAAGCCGGCAACTTTGGTTCAATCCGCACAATGACCATGTGCAGAGAATTCGTCCCCAAATCAATCGCAGCAACAATCCGGTCACGCTTGTCCGAAGAATCAGATATATCCACCAACGCCATTGAATTAACCATTGCACTGTATCAGGGAATACACCCCTTCTAAAACGACAAAATCAGAATATCTTATTAAGACTATTGTGCGATACTATCAGTCACCCTTAAACTTAAAATTTAATAAAATCAAAAATCAAAAATCCCACACATAAAACCCAAAAATGCTCAGAACACAACAACCTCTACAAGAACCCCTACTGCTCACCATTATCCGCCTGCTGAGATGGGACAAACCCGCCGGCCGGCTCATCCTAATGATACCCGCCCTCTGGGCCGTATTTCTGGCCGGTAACGGCACCCCACCGGCCCCCCTCGTTACCGTCATCGTCCTTGGCAGTTTAGCCACCAGCGCCGCCGGCTGCGTCGTCAACGACCTCTGGGATAGAGACATAGACCCCCAAGTAGAACGCACCCGCACCCGTCCCCTCGCCTCCAAAGCCCTCTCACTTCAAATTGGCCTTGCCGTCGCCCTCGTCGCCTTTATCTGTTCAGGTATTCTCGCCCTCTACCTCAACCCCTTTACCTTCTGGCTTTGCGTCGCCGCCCTCCCCTTCATTATTCTCTATCCCCTCGCCAAACGAGTCTTCCCTATCCCCCAACTCGTCCTCTCCCTCGCCTGGGGATTCGCCGTTTTGATAAGCTGGAGTGCCGTCACCGACGACATCCAACCGGCCACCTGGCTCCTCTGGACAGCCACCGTACTCTGGACACTCGGCTTTGACACAGTATATGCCCTCAGCGACCGCGAAGACGACCTCAAAATTGGCATCAACTCCAGCGCTATCTTTTTTGGCGAATACGCACCCGAAGCCATCGCCCTTTTCTTCGCCGGCACCGTCGGAGCCCTCGCCACTCTAGGCGGCATTTTACACCTACAATTCCCCTTCTGGATCACTCTACTTATTTCTTTCATTCTCTGGACTTGGCAATATACTTTCCTCCGTCAAACAAACCTCCCCAAACCTATCTACGGAAAAATATTCGGCCAGAATGTTTGGATCGGTTTTATTTTACTTGTGGGGATGATTTTAGGGATTCTTTTATAACCACCAATCAGTTTTGTAGGGGTCGATTTATTAAAGCCGTCTGTTGGTTGTTTAAATGTCCGTAGGGGCCGGTTTATCATAGATTCCTAGTCCAATAAATCTAAAATAATCCGCCCCTACCACGCCCATTTATTAAAAAAAAAACCGATGCGAAAAATTGTTATTGGTATCATGGGCCCCGGTGCCGGTGCCACCGAAACAAACCTCCAAAACGCTCACCAACTCGGTGAATTAATCGCTCAACAAAATTGGGTTTTACTCACCGGCGGCAGAAATTCTGGGGTCATGGAAGCAGCCAGTCAAGGTGCAAAAAAAGCTAACGGTTTCGTCATTGGTATCCTCCCCACAACCGATCCTAATTCTGTTTCCCCAGCCGTTGATATTGCCATTTTTACCGATATGGGAAACGCCCGCAACAATATTAATATTCTTTCCTCTGATGTCGTCGTTGCTTGCGGTATGGGTGCCGGTACTGCTTCAGAAGTCGGGCTTGCCCTCAAAGCCAATAAAAATGTTATCCTCTTAAATACTGGGGAAGAATCTAAACTTTTTTTTCAATCTCTCTCAAAAGATTATGTTTTTTTGGCCAATTCTCCCCAAGATGTTATCCACCTCATCCACAAAATTATCACAAATGAAAGTTTCTAAAATTTCCCTTTTTCTTGGAGGCGCAGCCCTTGGTTTTTTAACTTTGGGATCTATGGCTGTTTCTGCCGGTTCTCTCAAAATCTCTTTGCCTCAATCTTCTTCCCCACTTCAGCTTGCCCAAGGAGAAACCGGCCCAGCTATTAAAACAACTTCCGGCCCTTCCGAACTTGCTTTAGGTCGTCATCTTAAAAGCCTTAATGCTAAAATGTATGCCGCCTATTGGTGTCCTTATTGTCATGTTCAAAAGGATCTTTTTGGCAAGGAGGCTTTTGCCAGCATTAACTATATTGAATGTGACCCCAAAGGCAGAAATGCTAAGCCTGAAATGTGCCGGCAAGCTAATATTAAAGGCTTTCCTACTTGGGAAATTAACGGCAAGTTTTATCCGGGGATGAAGTCTCTTAAAGAATTATCGACTATATCTAATTACAAAGGAGAGCAAAACTTTAAAAATAAAGTGGAACCTCCAAATCACAGTCGATAGTTTCTACCCATAAAAAGTCGAAGCAGGGCAGATTTTTATTTCTGCCCTAACCGCAAATTAACTAAAGTAATCCTGCACGATTTTAAGGATACGTTCTGCTGCATGACCGTCTCCAAAAGGGTTAACGGCTGTTGCCATTTGTTGATAGGCTTTTTGATTGCCTAAAAGTTCAAAGGCAAAATTAGCTATTGTTTTAGCATCAGTTCCCACTAATTTTGCAGTACCGGCCTCAATTGCTTCTGGTCTTTCTGTAGTTTCTCTTAATACTAAAACAGGTTTACCTAATGCCGGTGCTTCTTCTTGTAATCCGCCGGAATCTGTTAATAATAAATAACATTTTTGCATAGCACCGACTAATTGAGCATAATCTAAAGGTTCCGTTAAAAACACTCGCGGATGATTGCCTAAAATTTGCTGCAAGGGTTCTCTAACAGTCGGGTTTCTATGAAGTGGTAATAATAAGGCAGTGTCGGGAAACTGTTCGAGAATTTGTAGGAAACCCGCCGCTATTTCTTGTAGCGGTTCTCCCCAATTTTCGCGCCTATGAACCGTTGCTAAAAGAACGCGATATTGATTCCAATTTAACCCCGGAATATCACAAATCGGTTGTTGTTTGGCAACCGCAAGTAAGGCATCAATAACAGTGTTGCCGGTTTGGTGAATGGCGCCGGTGACACCAGAACGTTTTAAATTTTCTACAGCTAAAGAAGTGGGGGCAAAATGTAATTGAGTAATTTGAGAAATTAAGCGGCGGTTGGCTTCTTCTGGGTAGGGATTAAATAAATCATCGGTTCGCAAACCGGCCTCAACATGACCCACCGGAATTTGTTGGTAAAATGCTGCTAAACCGGCAGCAAAAGCAGTAGTTGTATCGCCTTGAACAATAACTAAATGGGGCTTATTTTCTTTAAAAACTTCTTCTAAACCTTGTAAACTGCGAGAAGTAATATCCGTGAGAGTTTGCCGGGGTAACATAATTGCCAAATCTCGGTCAGCCGTGAGGTTAAAAAGCTGCATAACCTGGTCTACCATTTCTCGATGTTGGCCGGTTAAAATTACACGAGTTTCAAACAGGGAATTTTGTTTGAATTGTTGGATAACTGGTGCCAGTTTAATTGCTTCTGGTCGAGTTCCCAAAGTAATGCAGACAGAAATTCGAGAATTTTTCATAACAATTGATACTTGATTAATAACGGCTGCCGCTGCCTATCAAATTTTATCATCCCACAAAGTTTAACTGTTGTCAGTATTTTGCAAAGCCAATCCCCCAAAAGTCCTTAACTCTCTCTTTGAAAACCCAAAAAAAGTGATGAGTATGCGGCCAATTAAGTAGAAGCACTTAATTATTTGTAGGATGGGTAGAGCGTAAGCGTAGCGCTATCGCGCACTACGTTACGCGTAGCGTGCCGAAGGCAAAACCCATCAAAGCCTGGAGAGTGTTGGGTTTCGTTCCTCTACCCAACCTACATTACACCCAGAGTTTAATTAAGTTGACTTACTTACTAGCAGTCATTAGTATGACTTGTGATTTTTGGCGGTGGTGTAATAGTGTTTATTTGGGGTTGTGAAAAAATTAAAACGTACATAGCCAGCAACAAGTGTAATATTTATCCGACCAATGCCGACCAGTAAACCTGTGGCTTTCGTCTAGGGGGGTGAACAGATCCGAACTCAGACAGGGGGGAATTATAGCGTTTTTCTGATGGCTGTCGGGCAGAAAAACGCGGTAACTTTATCGGCCATTAAGTTTTTAGAATCTTGTTCTCTAGTTTATACAACAAAAAACCGCTATATGTTACAAACATACAGTAACCCCCTCTTCCGCAAACTAGAGGCTGCTTTCAGCAGCAGTTTTACTGACCGGCGCCAAACAAAAAGTACCTCCGAACTAAAAAATTTATCCGCCATCTATCAAAATATCTCCGAGGATGGGGAATACTGGGAGAAATCGGCAACACCACAGGTAATTAAGTGGGCCGGTGCAATCATTCCTGGTTGGGGTTTTGTTGTTGTTAACTCAAATCAGTTAAGTTCCATCTCACTAGAAGCATTTACCGTCATTCAAAAATAGCCCTCTATGACACAATCTAACCGCCCGCCTGTTCCACCGCCACCCGGACGTCCCCCTATGCCACCGCCACCCGGACGTCCCCCTATGCCACCCCCAGGCATTCCCGTAACAGGAACACCGGCCCAACGGCAAAGCGGACAAACAATAACAATGCCGGCCACCCCACCCCCTCCAACCGCACCACCGGCCCCAGCCCCAGCACCAGCCCCAGCACCGGCCCCAGCCCCAGCCGCCAAAGCGTCCCCACCCCCAGCAGCCTTCCCAGAACTAACACCACCAGGGGTAGCACCAAAATCAGAATACGAGGGTTTAATTAACCCAGCGCTGAAATTCTCTGATGTACCCCCGATCAAAGGCTTAAAAGCACCTGACCCACAACCCCAAGTCAGAGGGCCAGGGCCAAGCCCCGGACAACCACGACTAAGAGATTTGGTATGGACAGCCAACGAATTAGGGGTTTCTGACATTCACGTTGGAGTAAATGAAGCACCGCGTTTCCGCAAACGAGGAGATGTCACACCCACCGAGTGGCCGGTCACGGATCTCGAAACCTTTATGAGTTGGCTGCGGGAAATTTTAACCGATGAGGAAATTCGCCGCTTCCAAGACACCTTAGACTTTGATGCAGTGGCCGATTATGGATTTGTGCGAATTCGGATTAACTTGTTTGATTCCTTGGCCGGCCCCTCAATGGTTTTGCGTTTGATTGGTGCTCAAATCTTGACAATGGAGCAACTCAAACTGCCGCCGGTGTTTAAAGATGTCTGTCATTATCACAAAGGCTTGCTTTTGGTAACAGGGCCAACCGGTTCAGGGAAATCAACGACAATGGCGGCGATGATTGATTACATCAATAAATCGATGGCCAAGCACGTTATCACCATTGAAGACCCGGTGGAATTCGTGCATATTAGCCGCAAATGTTTGATTAAACACCGGGAAGTTGGCCGGCATACCCTCGAATTTAAAAACGCCCTCAAAGGCGCTCTCCGTCAAGACCCTGACTTGATGTTGGTGGGAGAAATCCGCGACCAAGAAACGATGAATATTGCTCTTAAAGCCGCCTCCACTGGTCACTTAGTGGCGGGAACCCTCCACACTAATAGTGCAGTTAAAACCATTGAGCGGATTTTGGGGATGTTCCCGCCTTCCGAACAAGGGCCCCTGCGGGTAGCTATTGCTGAATCGCTGATTTGTATTATTGCTCAAGGGTTGTGTAAAACTACCGACGGCAAACGGGCAGCCTTCCACGACATCTTAATTAATACCGAGGCCATCAAGGAATACATCATTAAAGGCAATATGGATGAAATTGTCGCGGTGATGCTCAAAGCAGAGTTTGATGGCATGACAACGATGAATAAAGAGCTTTATAAACTCTACAGTGAAGGCCGGATTACAGAGGAAACTGCTCTGGAAATGTCGCCAACACCAAACGAAATGGCTCAATTTCTCCGAGGCCGGATTTAAAGGCTGCGTCTTTTTGGCTGTTGGAAACGCGAACATACACAAGTGTGTTCGCTTTTTTGTTTTTTGTGAAAGTCCGGCATGGTGTCAAAATAGATTTATCCTCTTATTTTTGTTGTTTTTTTCGTTGAATTCTGACCGTTTGCCTTTACAAGAGAACCTCGAAACATCTTCTGCGGTGTATAAGGGGATTGCTTTATTTACTCCTGCTGGGGATCTGGTGTATTGCGTTGATCCCAGTAAACAAAGCCGGTGGCATTTACATTTGTGTGCTTTGTTGCAGGAATTGCTGGGATTGCCAGAACCTCCGCATTTTTTGGTGCCGGCCTACACTGCAACGATTGACCGCTGGATTGACCCGTACACCGGCGAACTTAAGGTTTCAGCGGAAGCTTTTGGGCCGGTGATACGCCATCAAGCTTTGCTGAATGCTGTTTTTGGTACCGGCGACTTAAGGTGGGAAATGGCTTATTGTTCGGAAGAGTGCTATAGTCCTCTGGTTTTGGCCACTTACCGCTCTCAGTTTCCCCAACTTTGGGAGGAACATGAATTAGTGATGCGGTTTGATCAAACAAGATGGCATATTAACTCTCATATTCCTGGGGTGCCAGATATGCCCAAATCACCTGATCACAACTCTGATGCTGATAGCGCTTCTTGGCGGGAGGACGCTATAAATCAAGGATATGTCTTGCGCTTGTTTGTTTCGGGTACTTCTGCTGCAACTGAGCGGACGCTGGAACGCTTGCATCATTTACTCGAACAAACGCTTACTGTTCCTTACACTCTCAAGGTTATTGATGTTTTGAAACACCCGGATCAAGCTGAGGAAGATCAGGTTTCTGCTACTCCTACTCTCCTCAAGGTTTGGCCTAAACCTGTCCGCCGTATTGTCGGGGAATTGGATAATGTTGAGGATATTTTACGCATCCTTAGCACTCTTGAATGAGGTTAGGGTTTCTGGGTATTAGGGGTTGTTGGGAATACAGAGATCGGGTGTACACAACCCCGGTATTTCTAGGGTTGTTACTTTCAAGGTGTTGAGATCGATGTGCCGGATGGCGTGGTTGTTGGTGTCTGCTACATATAAATGAGCTCCAATGGCGCTTAAACCGCTGGGTTCAAAAAATCGGGTTTGGGTGCCAACTCCATCGATAAAACCGGCCACTCCATCTCCTAACATGGTTTTGCATAGGCCGGTTCTGTGGTCTATTTTTTTGATTTTGTGGTTATAAGTATCTGCTATCCAGAGATAATTTTGGGCATAGTCTACGCCTAAACAATGCTGTAATAAGACGTCGTTTCCGTGTCCGTCTTTGTCGCCAAAACCAAATAATTCTCCACTACCGCAAATTGTTCTGACAAGGGTGTTTTTCCCTAGTCCGACTCCTCGGATGCTGCTGATTTCGCTATCTGCTATAAAGAGTTCGTTTCCGTCGCTTGTTATGCCGCTGGGTTGGGCAAAGGCGGCTTCGTTTAATTGTCCGTCAACACAATATTCTGCGCCGGTGCCGCTGTAGGTTCCTATTTTGCCGGTTTCTATTTCCATTTGCCATATTTGATGGGGGCCGGCCATTGCTATATATAGGCATTTTTTGTTTAATTCTATGTCCCAAGGTGAGTTTAATTGTATTTCTTTGGTGTTGCCACTGTGGGGTTTTATGTTATGGCTTTGGGTGCCGGTGCCGGCGATGGTTTCTACGGTTTTTGTTTTGAGGTCTATTTTCCTGATGGCATGATTTTCTGTGTCGGCTACATACAAGGCGGAATTTTCTTCGTCATAGGTCATTCCTTGAGGGGCAAAAAATTGGGCTTCTAGGTAATTTCCATCTTTTAATCCGGCTTTTCCTGAACCGATTATATCAAGCAATTCTCCTTTTTTTGTTGTCCAAACAATTCGATTATGTCCTGTATCGGCGATAAATAAGCCTTCGTTTGTTCCTAATACTTTACCGGGAAAGGCTAAGGGTGTGGTCAGCGGTTGCTGGTGTTTTTCTAGGGTTAGTTTAAGTTCTTCTTTTTTGAGGATGTTTTCGTCTTTGTAAGCGGCGATTATTTGGCTAATGATGTCGTCTAAGGCTTCGCGGTTTCCTTCTCCGGCTACACTTCCTAAATAATATCCTTCGGGATCAATTAATACTAAGGTCGGCCATGCTTTGACGACGTATTGTTGCCACACGCTAAAGCCGTTATCTACTAAAACAGGGTGTTCTATGTCGTAGCGTAATATGGCTTGCCGGATGTTTTCTATTTCTTTTTCGTTTTCAAATTTGGCGGAGTGAACTCCGATTACTGTTAGGTTTTCTTTGTATTTTTGTTCGAGATATTTTAGGTCTGGTAAAATATGTAGGCAGTTTATACAGCAATATGTCCAAAAGTCAAGGATAATTATGCGGCCTTTTAGTTCTTTTAGGCTAAGGGGCCGGTCTGTGTTTAACCAAGGGCTGTTTTGCGGGAGTTCGGGGGCTCTAACTCGGTTTTTGATTTCCATGATTTAATAATCTATTTATAGGGGGTTTTTTGGGATGTTTGGGTTTTTGGTTAGGAGGTTTTTTAACCGCAGATTTATAGCAGGCAAGATGCCTGCTCCACAGATTAACGCGGATGGGTTTTCTGTTTGGTGTAATATTAAAGGGTTTTTTAACCGCAGATTAACGCAGATTAACGCGGAGGGGTTTTCTGTTTGGTGGAGGGTTTGGGATTGGGGGTTTAAGGGTGGGAACAACCCACCCTACAGGTTACATTCCCATTATTTCGTAACCGGCATCTACATATAAGATTTGGCCGGTGATGCCGCTGGAAAGATCGCTACATAAAAAGGCGGCGGTATTTCCTACTTCGGTTTGGGTTACTGTTCGCCGCAAAGGTGCTAGTTCTTCGACGTGGTGGATCATGTCTAAAATTCCACCGACTGCGGAAGATGCTAATGTACGAATGGGGCCGGCTGAAATGCCGTTGACTCGGATATTTTGGGGGCCGAGTTCTGAGGCTAAATAACGGACGTTCATTTCTAGTGCTGCTTTGGCAATTCCCATGACATTGTAGTTAGGAATTACTCGGACTCCGCCTAAGTAAGTTAAGGTGACAATACTGCCTCCTTCTGTCATTAACGGTTTGGCTGCACCGGCCAAGGCAATGAGAGAATACGCACTAACATCAAGGGCTAAATTAAACCCAGGGCGCGAAGTTTTGCTAAAATCACCAGAAAGGTCATCTTTGTTGGCAAAAGCAAGACAGTGGATGAGGATATCCAACCGGCCCCACTTGTCGCGGACGGTGTTAAAGGTTTCCTGTACTTGGTTGTCATCTTGGACATTACAGGGAAGAAACAAAGAAGGATTTAGGGGTTCGACGAGTTCGGCAACTTTTTTTTCAGACCGGCCTTTGTCATCCGGTAAGTAGGTAATGCCGATGTTAGCACCGGCCCGGTGCAGTTGTTGGGCAATACCCCAGGCAATTGAGCGGTTATTGGCAATGCCGGTGACGAGGGCGTTTTTTCCAGTTAAATCGAGCATACGCATCCAGGGGAGAAGTCTTGCATAGGGCATAATACGCCCAGAAAGCCACTATACCTGAGATGGGGTCTCGACTCCACTATTGGCTGCTTCCCCACTGATGTCATCTTATCGCTACAATCAATCTCAAGCTTTCTGGTTGTGTGGCTGTGAGTCTCTACTGGAAAGGTTTGGCAAAAATTATGTATCGCATTGTACAAAAAATCCACAAAAGCGTAGCATTATGTTTTCTAAAGTCACAGACTTATCACAATAACGATTGTTATCTGTTGAAGACTTAGGCCAAGACACAAGGGGAATGGATATGGTGATGACGCAAGATAGACCACTAGCAGCAGTATTTCGTCAGATGGGCACCGGTGCATTTCCGCCGGTGGTGGAAACCTACGAACGTGGGAAGACGATTTTCTTTCCGGGTGACCCGGCAGAACGGGTTTATTTTTTGCTCAAAGGCGCTGTGAAGCTTTCGCGGGTGTATGAAGCAGGCGAGGAAATTACGGTGGCTCTGCTGCGGGAAAATAGTGTGTTTGGTGTGCTTTCTTTGATTACTGGTCATCGTTCTGACCGATTTTATCATGCGGTTGCTTTTACGCCGGTGGAATTGCTGTCGGTTCCGATTGAACAGGTCGAAAAAGCTCTTAAAGAAGATCCCGACTTGTCTATGGTGATGTTACGCGGTCTTTCTTCACGGATTTTGCAGACGGAAATGATGATTGAAACGCTTGCTCACCGGGATATGGGTTCGCGTTTGGTGAGTTTTTTGTTAATTTTGTGCCGCGATTTTGGCGTTCCTACTCCTGAAGGAATTACTATTGATTTGAAGCTTTCTCATCAAGCGATTGCGGAAGCGATTGGTTCTACTCGCGTGACGGTGACTCGTTTGTTGGGCGATTTACGCGAAGATAAGATGATTTCTATCCACAAGAAAAAAATTACTGTCCATAACCCTGTGACTTTGAGCCAGCAGTTTACTTGAGGCTTTCTTGGCGGGGGTGGGGATAATCAAAATAGCTAGAATTGAGGGTTAAACCAAGTGCCGGTGTAACTCTTTTTTCTTCTTGGTTGCTTTATTTGTTTGCTTTGTGATAACGATTGCAGGTACAATTAATATGTGTTTGTCTCTGGCTTTCACCCAAAGAGCGTACTTATGCTTTAAGGGCAAAACTTTAGGTGGTGGTATGTAACAATTTTAGATTTCTGGTTGATTAAGTTAAATTTTTTGGGGAAGCCTGTTTTTTTGCTTCAACAATTTTGTTAAATTTGTCTATTTGTTTGGTTAGGAATCTTAAGTATATTTCAGGGGTGAGGAAAATGCGGAACGAAGGCTTTTTGATGTGCTGATTAAAGAACGGCAAAATAATTGCTCTCTCAAGGTTGTTTGAGGGCTGTTGTAATTAGAAACTTTAAGGCCAATAAGTCTATTTACCGGGAAATTAACTGGCCATAGCCTAGAAATTAGGAGTTAGTTAAAAATAGAAGTTCGCCGGAATTTTAAAAGAGAAACTTGCCGAATTTAAAAATCTAAAATCTAAAAATGACTATTGGTATTATTTTAATTGTATCTATTCTGATTTTGGGAGGTGTTCTTGCCACTGCCGGTGATCGCATTGGTACGAAAGTTGGCAAGGCTCGATTAAGTTTGTTTAATCTCCGTCCTAAGAAAACGGCTACTCTTGTAACAATTATCACGGGAGTTTCTATTTCGGCGACTACGCTAGGAATATTATTTGCTACGAGCAAACCTCTCCGCAAGGGTGTATTTGAGTATGACCAAACTCAGGCAAAATTAAGGCAAATTCGCCGCGATTTAGAAAAAGCAAATACGGAAAAAAATGTTGTTGAAGCTGAGTTAAATAAGGCCAGAAATGACCAATCACAAGCTCAAGCGAATCTCGATCAAACAAACCGCTCTTTGCAAGGAGCTTTACAAAAACTTGATGAAGCAATTGCTGAACAAGCTCGCAAAGAGCAACGCTTAGAAACGGCGCAGCGCCAGTTAAGTGAAACCGTTTCTCAAAAGCAAGCTTTGCAACAAGAAATCGAGGACAGACAAGCGGAACGTCAAGCCTTGATTCAACAGCTTGAACAAGGTAAATCGCAAATTTTTGAACAGAATAAGACTATTGAGACAAAAAATAAAGCAATTGCCCAAAAAGCTGAAGAAATTGCTCAGAGAAATCAAGAATTAGCGGCAAAAGCTCTGGAAGTGGAACGGAAAGATCAAGAGTTGGCAGAAAAAGCTGAAGATATACAAGAGAAAGATTTAGAAATTGATCAGAAGAATGTAGTAATTAGTAAAAAGACAGATGAGATTGAAGAAAAAACCTTAGAAATTCAACAAAAAGTTAGGGAAATTGAGCAGAAAAATACGGTTATTTCTCAACAAGAAACCCGGTTTAAAGAGTTGGAAAGTCAGCAGGCTTATTTGGAGCAAGAAGTGGAGGTTTTAGGGAGAGAAGTTAAGGAGTTACAGCAAGGAACAATTGTGCTACGTCGCAATCAAGTGATTGTGGCGAGTGTGGTGCGTGTGCTTAATCCTGCTGTGGCCGGTGATGCAGTTGATCGTTTGTTAAGAGAAGCCAATGAAGCGGTTGTTAAAGCAACTCAATTAGGCCAAAAAGATGTTACTCGGCAAGTAATTTCTATGACTCAGGCAGAACTTGACCGACTTGTTAATCAAATTGATGATGGTCAAGATTATGTGGTAAGAATTATTTCGGCTGCTAATTATGTTGCCGGTGAAAAACAAGTTCAAGTTTTTGCGGATGCGGTGTTAAATCGGGTTGTATTTCAACCAGGTGAAGTTGTGGCTGCGACTTCTGTTGATCCTCAAAGAATGAGTGTTCAACAAAGCCGGCAACGCATTGAACAGTTATTACAAGCTTCTTCTTTTCGTGCTCGTCATGTGGGGATTTTAGGTGATACTCAGGTGGCTGATGGTAAGATAGAAACGATTATTAATTTTCTTTCGCTGCTTGAACAACAAAGTCAGCCGGTTGATATTCGCGCTGTTGCTGCGGATTTGACTTATACTTCTGGCCCTCTTAAACTGGAATTGGTGGCAATTCGTAATGGTCAGATTGTTTTTCAAACTTCTTTTCGTCCCCCCAATTTTTAATTTTATTTTTAACTTTTTTGCTATGAAGAATATTCAATCAGATTCATCTATTGTTGTAGGTTTTGATCCGGGCCGGCTCAAGTGTGGTTTAGCAGTGATGACGGCAAGCCGGCAATTAATTTCCCATGAAGTTGTTTCCTCAGAAGAAGCTTTGACTCGGTTACAATCGCTTCACCGGCAGTATGATTTTAATCTCTTAGTGATGGGAGATCAAACAACTTCAAAAACTTGGAAAAAACAAATTACTAGCGTTTTACCCGATACTGTTAAAGTTGTCTTAATAGATGAACGTTACAGCAGTTTAGAAGCTAGGGATCGCTACTGGGAATTGTACCCCCCCACCGGCCTAACAAAGTTAATTCCCAAAGGAATGCGCCAGCCTCCCCGTCCAGTAGATGATATTGTGGCAATTGTTTTAATTGAAAGATATTTGAATTGTCTTTCTCCTTCCGCGTAAGCCGGTTAAAAAAGATTCGGCAATGCTTTATAATTGGGCTCGGATAGTAAAAGAATAATCGCCACCCGGTTCTAATTGATAATCGCATTTTTCCAGAAACCGGCCTAAAGGTTCTTGAATTAAAGCACGTCCGCAGGAAGGTTCAATGGCTAAATGACCTTGGCGAAAACGCCATTCAAAATGCCAAATATAAGGGCCGGCGGTCACTTCTCCTTGCAAAACACCCCTTTGCCAAGATTGTTGAGTTACGCGGACATGAGCAGTAGTTTTTGGCAGACGACCCATAACGATTTTAGATTTTTGTTTGGGGATTAAGGGTTGCAGTTAACTAATGAAAATTGACGATTGACTTTTGGCAAACTGTTTTTTTGTGAAAAACAAAGCCCGCAGGCGGGCTTGATAATATTGTTGGGAATAGGGAAGTTTTAATTAAGTTTTCTGACTGATTGTACGATTATTGTACAAACTCATCGCTTTCTCGACACCTTGCTTAAGGCTGAGTTCTATAGCCTCGATAACCAATTGAAGAACATCAGGCATAAGCGCGTTTTCTTCGGGGGAAAATTTGCCTAAAACGTGCGAAATGGTTGGATCTCCTTGGGTTTTAACCGGCTTGCCAATGCCTATCCGTAGGCGGGGAAAATTATCACTTCCAAGGTGAGCTATGGTAGATTTCATACCATTATGCCCACCGGCAGATCCCGATAAGCGCATTCGCATCCGGCCCACCGGCAGATCCATGTCATCATAAATCACTAACACCGACTCTACCGGCAATTTATACCAATCCGTCACGGCTCGGATCGATTGTCCGGATCGGTTCATATAAGTAAGTGGTTTAATCAGGCGGACGCGCTCACCTTTTGGCCCCATCCCTTCCCCAAAAAGTCCTTGAAATTTGCGGTTTTCCACCAGGGAAACGCCCCACACCCGCGCCAAAGCATCGACAGCAGCGAAACCAATATTATGCCGTGTTTGGTCGTATTTCGGTTCGGGGTTGCCTAAACCAACAATGACTTGGGGGATAACTAGGGTGGGTTCTGTTTTTGGTTTCGTCGAGTCTGTCATTTTAGTTTGTTTCTTCCCCCATTCTGTTGTTGAGATTAGCTGTTTGATTTGTCCTCGGCAATAGCAGTCGGGACTTTTTCTGATTTTGCCACACTGCCGTTTTTAGCCGCTTGCTCGATTTGTTCGGCTTCCCGCTTAAATTCGCTTTCAAATTCTCTGGATGCTTCTTGGAAGCCTTTCAAGGCTTTTCCCATACTACGACCGATTTCTGGCAGTTTTTTGGGGCCAAAAATTAAGAGGGCAATGACCAAAATTACGGCCATTTCTGGTAAACCTATTCCGAAAATATTCATTAGACTTCCTCTGGTAATGTACGGCTACTAATAAGACTATAAAAAATCCCGGCCCTCGCCGGGAATATTTTTTGCGGGTTTCCGCATTTTTGGCCATCAGCAGAGACTAGCTGCCTGGTGCACGCCAGTCTACTTGGAAGCTATCCAGCAGTAAGGAGGAGTTGTAAATTTGCAGAATAATCAGCAAAAACACGAAAAACAGCCCGATAAACACGCTCATCAAGAGGGTTGTACCCCAACCGGGGGCGACTTTACCGTATTCGGAGTTGAGGGGGCGCAGGATTTCTCCTAACCAAGTCCGTTGTGCCATAAGTTACCTGTGAAGAGTCTCGACAGAATTTTTAACGTTTTGTAAAATTGTATAAGATTAGCTCTCATAATTTATTTATCGCAATGGAATCTGCAACAGTTCTTAGCATTTCGATAGCCGTCGTCCTGGTTGCCCTCACCGGCTTCGCTATCTACACCTCTTTTGGCCCACCGTCTAAGGAACTTGCCGATCCGTTTGATGACCACGAAGATTAAGGCTTTTCATTTCTAAACTGGTTCATATAGCATAGCCCGCCAACGCGGGCTATTTAAGTTTTTTTTGATCCTTGACATTTTGGGTAAAATGTGGTATCTGGGGCAGGGTTTTGTTGGTGGTTAAATGCCGGTGGTTAAAATCAGCCGGTTAAATGCTGATGCCTTTAGTGAGTCTTTTTGTTGGGGATTTTTTTGAACCGCAGATGAACGCAGATGGACGCAGCCTGTAGTGCTCAGTAGATAGGTTAATTTTTCAACTAAATTTTCTCATTAGTCCGTAGGACTTTTTTCGTGTAGCCACCGATTAAAATCGGTGGATTCTAACGGTGAACTACGCTAAACCCGGCAATTTTCCAAGGCTGAATTGTCAAAAATTCCGAATTTTCTACCGTTCTTTCTAGGATATCCACCGGCCCGCAAATTTGCAACTCTAAATCACTCTTTAATTCCAACTTTGTCACTTCCCCCTCACATTCATAACAGCGTAATATCCATTCTGCGGTATCTTCAGCTTTTTTAAACGCCATTAAAATTAAATTATCCGCCGATAAATCTAGGAAACTCCCAGTCACCGGCAAATTTTGGTTATTTCCATTTGGCGATATTTCGCATACCAACAAAGGCAAATTTAACTCATATCCACGCTGTACAGTTTTTGCTTCTTTCCATGTGCCGGTGTGGGGGTAAATAGCATAGATAAATTCGTGAATTCCGAAATCTGCTTTTGGATCTGGCCATGTGGAACCTCTGAGCAAACTTAACCGTATTTGATGCGGTTTTGCATCATAGCCATACTTACAATTATTCAACAAACTGACACCATATTTTTCGGGGTTTTGTTGAGTTAAATCTCCCCAACGCATGGCGGGGACTTCCCATTTTGCTTTTTCGGCGGGTGTTTGCGGTTTGGTTGTTCGTTCAATGGCACCGGCTGCTATTTCGTAAGTCGCAAAGTCGGCTTCTAAATTTAAGGGAAAAGCGGCTTTTACTAAAATATGTCTTTCTTGCCAGTTTACGCGATTTTCTATTTTCAAAATCGGTGTCTCAACATCCAAAACGTAATCTTGTTGAAATTCTGATTGGCCTATTTTTCGGACAACGCGCAACCTCTGCCTTATTGTGCCGGTTTCTATCCAAGCTATTGATGTTAATTCTGGTGGCGGTAGGGGGTAATTTTCATAATTTGGGTCAATATTCCAAGCATCCCAATATTGCCCTTTATCTTCAAAGGCTTGTATTTGGTTAATCTCAGCTTCGCCGGCAATCTCTTTTTGGTTGATTTTGTCATACACGCTGACTAAATTGCCGGTTTTGGGGTTTACGTCTACTCGCAAAAATTTATTTTCCATCTGCCAATTTTGCTTGACATTTTCTGAAGATTTGGTTATGCTTGTCTCATAATGGAAAAGGTGCGCGCAAAAAAAAGAAGGTTCCTGTGGGCCATTAAAGCGAGTAAGCCAAAACAGGGCATAACCAACGGCGGGGATATCGTTAGCGAGAAAGAGAATTTTTGAGTCGTGGGAGAGTTGGCAAGGTAGAGGGTTTCCGGAGAAATCGCAAATTTGAAAATAGCCTTGAGTATCAGGTAGGGTAAGCGATACGACTTCTGAACGTTTCCAATTCAGGGAGTTAAAAATTACAATTGGTTTTGCATTGGGATGGGGAGGTTGGGGAAGTTGTATTTGGGAGGCGAGGGAATTTAACGCACTATATAATAGTGTGGTTGCGGTTTGTTCAACTTGTCGCCAGTCTTGGTTGGCATCGGTATAAACTTCGGGAATAGATGAACCGGGTAAGATATCGTGGAATTGGTTAAAGAGGGTTTTTTTCCAGCTTAGTTCGATTTCGGTTTTCGGGTAGTTTTTGCCGGTGGTGATGGTGGCGAGGCTAGAAAATAGTTCGGCTTGGTAAAGTAGGTTTTCAGATTGCCGGTTTTTTCGTTTTTGTTCGGCGTGGGTAGTATAGCATCCCCGGTGAAATTCGAGATAAAGTTCATCTTTCCAAATAGGGATAGGGTTGGAAGTGGGGGAGTCGGAATTTTGCTTGTTAGCAATTAGGGGATTTAGTCTTGTTTCGGCGGTTTGGCTGATTTCAGATTTCGGGATGTTTTGGCTGGCTTGAGATGAGGGTAAATTTTGGCTTGCTTGAGGTAATGCTGTTTCAGAAATAGCGGTTTGGCTGTTTTCAAATTCGGGTAAATTTTGGCTTTGTTGAGAGGAGGGTAAATTTTGGCTTGTTTTAGATGAGGCTGTTTCAGAAATAGCGGTTTGGCTGTTTTCAAATTCGGGTAAATTTTGGCTGGCTTGAGATGAGGGTAAATTTTGGCTTGTTTGAGATGCGGCTAAGCCAGAAACACCGGCATTTTCAACACCCGACAATCCACGAAAAACCTCAAACAAAAAATCCTCAACTTGGGTAAACTTCAAATCAGGGAAAAACGGCGATAACTTCCACCTATTCCCAACCTGCAACATATCACGAGACGGCCCGCCACCATGATCACCAACACCTGGTAGCCAAAGCGAATTTTTTAAGCCGGTTTGAGACTCCCATTCTTGTGCATACTTAACCATTTTCACCGGCTCAATACTCTCGCCAATCAAAGCCGACATAAAACTAAAAATCTGCGTCCCATCCAAAGACTCCCACCAAAAAATCCCATAGGGAAACTTAGTCGTATCATTCCAGCGCAACTTTTGGGTGACAAAAAACTCCACTCCACCTTGTTTTAAAATTTGCGGAAGCGAAGCGCAAAACCCGAACGTATCAGGAACCCAACAAACGGACATCAACCGGCCAAATTTTTCCAAACAATAACGCTGCCCATACAAAACTTGCCGCACCAAAGACTCACCACCGATTAAATTCAAATCTGGCTCAACCCACATCCCTCCAACAACTTCCCAAACACCGGCTTTTACCTTTTCCTGAATTTGCAAAAATAAATCTGGCCTGTTTTTTTCCACCCACTCATAGAGTGCCGGTGTAGAATGAGAAAAAATTAAATCTGGAAAATCTTTTTGCAGACTTAACACCGATTCAAACGTTCTTTGCGCCGCTATCCACGTTTCAGAAACCGGCCATAACCAAGCTAAATCTAAATGTGCGTGCCCTACCAAGGATATTTTCTGCTTTTTCGGTGTCGGTAAACCAATGTTTATCTCAATCTTCCCTTTATTTTCCTCTTCTTCTTTCCCCGTCTCTGCTTCTAAAATTTTGCGGCGAAACAAACTTAAAGACTCATTAAACTTATCCCTATCTGGCAAACTTTCCCACTCTATTAATTCCGCCAAAACTGTTAGTAATTCAAGCTTGACAAATTTTGCCTCATCCCGTAGAGTATTCTCAGCGGCGCAGTTTACCAAATTTTGCTCATATTCCGCGTAAACGCAGTTTAGCTCATCAGCAAGGAAGCCAGGATCGAGGAAATTAGGGTTTGAACTCTCATAAATACAGCTTGAACGAACAAGGGCACCCTTATCATGTCCGGGGCTAACCAACCTCAAAGCTATCACGAACTGATCACCCGGAGTTACCGAAGAACTTAAAACAAGTCTAATTGAACAATCAAACAAATCACCCTGTTGTACCAAAGCCCCATTTACATAAACTTGAGCATCTTCAGCCCACCAAGCGAGACTCAAGCGTAAACATAAATTGTGTAGCGGATAATTATGGAGATCCGGGGGAACAGTAATTTTTTGAGCTAACCAAAAAACTTGCCGGTTTGACTCCCAAGCGACATGACCCTTTTCATTTAAGCAAACAACCGGCCAAGAAGAAAAACTCGATGCAACCTCAGCAATAGTTAGATCATTGCGGGAAAAACGCCAACCGGCTTGGACATCCAAAACAGAAAGCCGGCGTAAGCGGTCGATAATTTCCGAAAAATCAGTAAAAACCATCTCCAAAAACCCCTGCGATGCCTCAAAATAGAATAGTCGGCTGAGGATAGGCCAGTAAAAAATATGATTGACTCAACTAGCCCTTATAAAAGCAGAATATTTAACTTTCTCAATCAGCAAACGCACCGGCTCGCCGAGAAATGTCAGCAAGCAGCCAGACATTTCAAAATTGCCGCCGAGTGGGGAATTCAAGCCGTAGTGTATTCCCTGCAAGCCATAGTAGAAAGTGTACAACAAGCCGGGAAACAACTCCCAACCACTCCCCAACCAGAAAACGCAAAGCTACCCGAAACTAAAATAAGCCAAAACGACGAACCCCTCGCCGCCGATAACCCGATTCAAAAAGTAATAGAAGCAGCCAGAGAGATACCACTTAACGAAGATTTTGTCAAGAAGACTTTATTTTCCGTAACAAAACAAGCCGGTGTCAGCCAAAACCCCATTCAAGCAGTCGCCTCACTGCGGGAAAGAAAAACCCTCGTCTTAATTTCAGCCGACAACGAAATTTTAGACATCCTCAACCACAGCCAACAGCAAAAACTGCGGCAAAAAATCTTAGCCGAAACCGCTTACTATGCTCGTCACCGGCGCCAAAACGAAATTCAAAAATTACCAGAAAATTCTCCAAAGCCAACCCAAACTCAACAACTTGCGCCAGCCTCACCCTTAAACGAAATTCAAACTTGGGTAAAAACCGGCCCGATAGGAGTTGCTTTTAATATTATCCAAGATGCAGCAATCATAGCCAATCCCAAAAATATCCTCGAAGAAACCCAAAACAGCAAGAGCGAAATTAACCCCTACGAAACAATTAAACAAAACTTGCTACCGCCGGCAAAAGCAGCCATAGAAAACTCGATCCAAGCCATACAAAATTTTAACCTACCAAGTCCTGAAAGCCTGCAAACCAGCCTTAGCCAAACCAGCCAAAGCATCCTAAATCAAATCAAACAAATAGCAGTAGACTTAGTAACAGATCCCCTACCAAACCCAGAAACAACCGCCGAAACAGAAAGCCCTAAAATCCAAACATTCCTGCAAACCACCGTTGATTACTTCTTAGGAGAAAACCGCGAAAAACTTTTTCAAACCGGCCAAGAAGACTTGACAAAATTAGCCAAACTTGATAAAAAAGAAAGCCAAAACTTAGCCGGTTCGCAACCCCTAACCCAACCCTGGCTATCCTTCCAAGACTTATTTGGAAAAACCCCAACCTTAGCCACAACAAACTCAACCCAAATACCCCTCACAGAAAAACCCTCCCTAATCTACCCCAAACCAGAAAAAATTGAATTTGGAGAAACTCTACAAAAAATTAACCAAACTACCCGCAAAAAAACAACCGCTAAAAAACCCAAAGCTACCACAGCTTTAAAAACCACCAAAAAACCAACCACCAAAACTGAAACCAGCCAAACTATTGAAACCAAAAAAACAACCAAAGTCGAACATACCCCCGACTGGATAGATATCAAAGCTACTTCTATCGGTTATGTTAAGCATCCCCTAGAATCTTTGCTGGAATGGGTAGACAAGGCTTTACTCTTTTTGGAAGAGGTTATCCTTGCTGTTTTGCAGTGGATTAAAAAATCTAGGTAATTCTACTTTTGATTGAGGAGGGGATTTTAAACCGCAGATGTTAGGCGTAGCCGCGCGTAGCGCTACGCAGATGAACGCAGATGAATACAGATAGGTTATTTGTTGGGGGTTGACGGGGGTGGAAGGTTATAAATAGGAAAGAATTACTTAGCACATTTTTCTGTTTTTGTCAACTTAACTGTTTCAGTGACAAGTCCTAGCTCTTAGAGCACCATCTTCCGGTATTATAAAAAAGCCGGCATCCCGGTAAAACCCCAAACAGAAATCATCAGCTCGGAGAAATTTCAATGATCACGCTAAAAATCATCGTTTATATCGTAGTATCTTTCTTTGTTGGCTTGTTCGTCTTTGGTTTCTTGTCTAACGACCCTTCACGGAACCCCAACCGCCGCGACTTGTCTGAATAAACCAGTCTTATCTCATTCTTAAAAATGCCTCAGACCGGCAGATCGCTTAAGCGAACGCCCGCAACAAAACCATGCGGTTGAGGCTATCCGTCTGGGCTGTCCGTTGAATAACAAAAAACAGATATATGCCCTATCCGGTAATGCCGCCCGAACCGCCGGCACAGGTTAAAATTTCAGAATATAACCCTAACCCCGCCGCCGCACCGGCAACCCCAGCAGCGACGGGGATATTTATCCCATCTCCCCCCGAAACCCTCCAAAACAGTCAACTACCCGCACTCCAAAAAACCACCGCCGCCAACCTCAAACCTTCCGAAGAAATAACCCTCGAATGGACAAAACCGGCCTTTGCCCTTCCTTCATTGCCACCCGCAACAGCCAATTTTGAGCCAATAACAACAGATTTTAAATCCTCGTACTCCCCCTCATCCCCTCCCTCTTCAACCACCCTAGAAACTAAAATTGCTGCTACAGACGCAACATTTACCCAACCCATCGTCCCCATCCCTGTAGCGCAGATCACCCCAACCGGCCCCTATAAAAAGACCGTCCCCACCCAAACCAAACTACCCCTCGGATATCAAGACGTCGTAGAACTCACAGCAGACCGGCAAGAGTATGATGTCGAAAGACAACTCGTAACCGCCGAAGGCAACGTGATCATGCGCGTTCGCGGTTCCATACTCGACGCCGACCGCGCTATTATTAACCTGCAAACTCGAACCGCCATCGCCACCGGCAACGTCGCCTTTAGACGCGGCCAACAAATACTACGCGGAAACCGCTTTGAATACGACTTCATCGCCAACACCGGCACAGTTGGCGGCGCCAGCGGCGAACTCTACACCGTCACCAGCGGTAGCGACTTCACCCCCAGCCTCCCCACCGACGTCACCCCCGGAGTCTTCCTCGAAAGACCCCTAAGCGACCGCATCCTCGCTAACCAACCCCTCGAAAACGTCGCCGAAGTCCCCGGCGGTATCACCACCGTCATCGGTTCCGGGGAAGGCCAGACAGCCGGCCAAACCGGCCAACTCCGCCGCCTCCGCTACCAAGCCGAAAAACTCGACTTCACCCCCGAAGGCGGAATAGCTACAAACATCCGCATCACCAACGACCCCTTTTCACCCCCCGAACTCGAAATCAGAGCCAATACAGCCCGATTTCGCCGCGTAAGCCCATTAATTGATGAAATCGTAGCAGACAATCCCCGCCTAGTATTCGACCAAGGCTTTAGCTTGCCGGTGTTTCCCAACCGCCTCACCATTGACCGCCGCGAACGTAGACCTTCACTGATCAGCTTTGGTTACGACGAACCAGACAGAGGCGGACTCTACGCAGAAGCCAACTTCACCATCTTTTCTCAACCGGGGTTTCGCTTCACCCTTACGCCCCAATACTATATTCAACGCAGCATATCTCAAGGCTTCAACGACCCTCTTTCAATTTTTGGCTTAAAAGCCAGACTCGACGCCACCCTTGGCCCCCGCACCACCCTGAGAGGCTCAGCCATTTTTACCAGCCTCAACCTAAACGAAATAGACACAAATTTAAGGGCCAGTTTACGCCTGCGTCAACTCGTGGGAACCCATACCCTCACCGGAGAATACTCTTACCGCGACCGTTTATTTAACGGATCTCTGGGATATCAAACCGTCCAACAAACCATAGGGGCGATCTTAACTTCCCCCGCCATTCCGCTTGGAAACACCGGCATTAATCTCAGCTACCAAGCCGCTGCACAATATATTAATGCCGATACAGACCGCTTAGATTTACTTGAGCCAATTCGAGATAATAACCGTATCAACTTAGGCCGGTTTCAAGCAAGCGCCGCACTTTCTCGCGGTATTCGCCTTTGGAGAGGTCAAGGCTTACCCGCCACACCCACCGAAGGATTAAGATATACCCCCACACCAATCGTGCCTTATTTACAACTCGTCTTAGGTGTGCGCGGGGTGGCCGGTTATTATAGCAATGGCGAAAATCAATCTTCCCTGACAGGTACGGTGGGAATTGTTGGACAAATTGGCAATTTTTCGAGAGATTGGTTAGATTACACCGGCTTTAATTTAAGTTACTCGCAAATTTTCCCTACCGGCGAATCACCATTTTTGTTTGATAGGGTCGCCGATGTGCGCGTTTTGGGGGCCGGTATTGTTCAACAAATTTATGGGCCGTTTCGGCTGGGTATTCAAACGGCGATTAATTTAGATACCAGTCAACAAATTAGCACCGATTATATTTTAGAGTACAGCCGTCGTACTTATGGCATCATCTTGCGTTACAATCCAGTGCGGGAAACTGGGTCTGTTACCTTACGAATCAGTGATTTTAACTGGACGGGTGGCCCTGAACCTTTTTCTGGGATTGATGACGTCCGTTCGGTGGAAGGTGGTGTCCGCCGCGATTATGATTGAGGCAGGATAAAAATAGATTTTACAGTCAGTTTGGGAGGGTCAAACTATCCCAAAATCAGAAAAGTTAACTTTAAAATCTAAAATCTAAAATCTAAAATCTAAAATTTAAAAATCGCTACAGCGATGAAAGAAGCAATAAAAGATCCAGTAGTTGCCTGTGCGGCTGCTTTATTAACTCACTATAGTTTTGACTTGGGTGGTTCCACCGCTGAAAGATTAATAATTCAGTGGCAAAAAGAGTACCCCGGAAATTGGTTGCGTTTGGCGGTAATTGAGGCGCTTTATCAAGGTCGTTATAAGGCGGTTTCTGTGACGCAACTTTTGGCCATGTGGAAGCGCAGGGGGGAGTTGCTTTATCATTTTAATTATGAGTTTGAAAGGTTAATTTGCCGGAATTTTCCTTTGGAAATTTTTACGGAAGATGGCGGAAATAGTGCTGTTGAAAAAACCCAAGAGGAAAAAACGCTAGAAACGCCGGTGGTGGTAGCAGAATTTGTGCCAGAAATGAGGGAGGAGTTTGTTTTGCCAAGTCAAAATAGAATAGAAAACAGCCAGGCTATTCCGCCTTGGCAACCGGTTGGTAAGCAGCAAAAGATCGAAAAGGTTGAAAATGAAAGGGCAGAAATAAGGCAACCTATTGAGGAAGTTCATGTGCCTGTTTCGGAAAAAGCCGGTGAGAAAGAGGAGGTAATTATTACTCCGATAAACTGCTTTGTGCCTAATGCTGAAATTTCGGAGTTTTATAGTAAGTTAAAGGCAGTTGCTAAACCGAATGAGGAGTTATATTCTCTGGGTGGTGGTGTTGTTTCTGTGGAAGATGTGGAGGAAGTGCAGAGAGATTTATGGGATGAGTAATTTGTTAGGATACTGCCTGTACAAAGATACTTCCAAACCCCCCTTAAAAAGGGGGGAATTTTGACAGATTACTGATTATCCGTTTACTTTGCCGGTGCGCCTCCCATGCGTATTTCTGAACAAAAGGAGGCGACACTAGAACCGTTGCTATGATTGACTGTACTGGTACGCAGTCTTAGGTTTGGACTTTCAAACCAGATGCGTTCTTCAACGGAGAATGAGGGATTTTTGAGGGTGATTGTTAGGGCTTGATCATTGCCTAAATTGTAGTCGCCAATGCCGGCACTTTGTTGGAGAATTTGGCCGGTTTTTGGGTTTTCTGGGTTGGGGATGGGGATGAGGAGAGTGGTGCCGGTTTGTTTGATTTCGTTGGGGCCAATTTTGGCATCCCACTTGACACGAACGCCAAAAGATGCTGTGGAAGGATCGATTTTATGTTGTTCACAAAGTTTGATGACATCGGGATCTGAGGTGGGGAGAGTGTCGATCCAAAGGTCAGTTTTACCGGCTTCGAGGTGGGGGGGGTTAAGGTGGTGATTGGTGCGTTGGGAAAACCATTTGCCGGTGCTTTGAGTAAAAAATTCTTTGATATCCATTGCTGGGTAGATTGGGAGTCTATGTTTTTTTGTCTTTTTACTATGGTACGGCAAGGGGGGATGTGGGGAGGAAAGCAGGCCGGCAAGCAGGCGAGACGCCTGCTCCACAGTGGGGCTGGTGTCCCGCCTGCCTTCTGATCCCCCCATCCCAGCATCTGGCTATCCCCCATCTTTCTAAAACCCAGCATCAGCCAAACGTTGCAGAGAAATCTTTGCTGCTTCAGCAACGTGGGGATGACTATCTTTTGCCATATATTTGAGTGCAGAAACGCTCTTTTCTGAAGGCAAATTTCCTAAAGATTCAGCCAAACGCTGACGAATTAACCAATCATCCGACTGAGCAAAACGGAGAATTTTATCTACAGCTTCCACTGCTTTTATTTCACCCAAAGCAGCTATGGCGGCTTGTTGCAAAACCATCTCATCGGTATCTAAAGCCTGCACCAAAACATCATAAGCGCGTTTATCTTTTAAATTGCCCAACGCCACCGCCGCACTGAAACGCACTAACCAATCTGTATCCTCATAAAATGCTCGCACTAAAGGCTCAAATGCTCGCAAATCTTCGAGATATCCCAAGGCACCGGCAGCATCTGCTCGAATGCCATAATCGGGGTCTGTTTCTAACAACCTTACTAAAATTGGATAACATTCATCTGTTTGCTTAATTCCCAGCGCAAATACGGCCATTGAACGCACTTGTAAACTTTGATCTTCCAAAACTTTTTTAATTAATGGTACTGCTTCTTGGGCTGTCACATGACGCAACGAAGCCAGCGCCAGCATCCGATCTGCCGAGTTCTCGCTTTCTAATTTGGCTGAGATTTGTTCTAAATTTACTTGACTCATACACGCCTTATTTTACAAATCTTTACATTGCTCTCATGTTATCACAGGGGACTGGGGACTGGTGAGTGGGAAACCCTACTGCTTTGTGGCAGTTGGAGTGAGGTTTCACCGACGCCGAAACCGGCCAAAATGCTCTTCATCTTGACGGGCCGGTATGGAATTCGTGACAGGTTGTAAAGAAATCAATTCAAAATCCTTAGCAAAATAACTTTTAATTTCCGCTGGGCTGACTCCAAAAGGCGGGCCGCCTTGACGAGAATGGGTGAAAAATAAAGCTATCAATTCACCAGACGGACGTAACAAACTCTTGACTAACTGCACATAATCTGCACGTTTTGATGGAGGAATAGCACAAAAACAAGTATGCTCAACCACATAATCAAAACTGCCTAAAAAAGCCGGTTCTAATTCAAAAATATCGCGTTGCAAAAATTCCACAGAAACATTTTTTTCGGCTGCCAATTTCTGCGCTTCAGAGATAGCTGCCGGTGCAAAATCGAAGCCAATTACCTGAAATTGCTTAGTAGCAAAAAGAAGGGCATCATAACCCCTGCCGCAGCCTAGAACTGCCACTCGTCCGGGGGGGATGCTATCAGCAGAATCGAGAAAACTTACAAAAGGAGGGGCCGGTTGTCCAAGATCCCAACCGGTTCTTTTTTCCTCGTAACGCTGTTGCCAAAAACTAGCAACTTCCACAGAATTAACTGAATTGTCTGCCTCAGAAACCATTTTTTATTTCCTGTAACTGAGGCAAATTGTAGCATTTAAACTTTAACTTGGGCGAGTTTTTCGCTCATGTAATTTAAGCAAAATTTCCTCATGCACTTCGCGGGTAAGGGGATAAAAATAGGCCAAAACTATGCCCAGAATTAAAGCCACAGTTGGCACCGGCCCAATGGAAAGACGAATTGCATCTAAAACCGCCGGAGGTTGCACCGGCACAGGCACATCTTTTGTCGGTTGAATATAGCCGGCCCACTCCAAACTTTGCAAAACCAAATTAACGGCAATTCCCAAACAAATCTTCTGCAAAAACATAATAAAACTGTAAAAAATGCCTTCTCGACGCTGGCCGGTTTGAAGTTCATCCAACTCTATAACATCAGGCAACATTGACCAAGGCACTAAATAAGCCACAGAAACCCCAAACCCTGCCATAATAGCCAAAACAAACATTAAAACTACTTGTTCAGGCCGCAAAAAATACAAACCTGCCTGAGCAATAATCCACAACCCCATCCCCATAAAATAAACCGCCTTTTTTCCGAGGCGTTTACTAATAGCACTCCAAACAAACAACATCCCCAACGCCGTACCTTGAACTGCCAAAATAACCAAAGCAACCATCGAATCTGGTAAGCGCATATAGCTAACAACAAAATAGGGAATAATTGCCGCTGTTAACTGAACACTCAACCAAGAAAAAAGATAAATGCCCACTACATATAAAAAAGGGCGATTTGCCAAAACAATTTTAACTTGTTCAAGAATCGGCAAAGAAACTGGCTGATCTTCTTCTGGATGCGCCTGAGCAACCTCTTTAGCACGAGCGCTAGTTCCCCAAACGCATAAATATAAAGGAACAACAGAAAGAACAGTACAAACTCCTCCCAAAATCAAATAAGCTGCCCCTTTATCAGCAACTTTTTGGAAAATAAAAAAAGCAAAAATTGCTGAGAGAATACTACCGCCAATCGAAAACAGAAATCGGAAACTATTTAAACTTGTCCGCTCATTATAGTCTTGAGTTAACTCAGGAGTAAGAGCCGTATAAGGAACATTAACGACCGTGTAAAAAGAGTTAAATAAAATCGAAATAATCGTGTAATACCAAAACAAACCCCACTGATTAAAAGAAGGAACAATCCACTGGAGAAAAAAGAACAAACCAAACGGAATAGCCCCAAAAATCATCCAAGGATACCGGCGTCCCCAGCGAGTAGAGGTGCGGTCACTCATCACGCCTACAATGGGGTCATTTATGGCATCCCAAAATTTCCCTACCAATTGCGTCAAACCGGCCAAACTGGGCGTCAAACCTGCCACATCGGTTAAAAAAGGCGACAAATAAAAAATCAAAATATTTGCAGTAATTGCCGAACCCATATCACCGGCACCAAAAGCCAGCTTAGTTTTCAGATTCAACTTTTCAGATGGCAAAGTAGCCGGCGGTTCAGCAGACGGAAAAGAAGGTGTCATAGTAATTTAACTCAAAATAAAAATCAGCCCTGGCAATTAGCACGCATCAATTTGATAACCTAGTTGCACACCTGCGGCCATCCAATTGCAACGCAGTTGCCACAAAAGGACTTTAGTTTTTGTAGCAACGCTTAAAAGCGCCGCTACCCATTCCAGTTGTATTATTCTCTCAAGCGCGAAAAAAATCCAGATATGGCAGACCTCTTTATTTCCTGGCCCGATTACCATCACAGCATAGAACAACTTGCTGCTAAAATTTATCAATCTCAATGGCAATTTAACCAAATTGTCTGTATCGCCAGAGGCGGTTTACGGGTGGGAGACATTCTTTCTCGCATTTATGACCTGCCCCTAGCGATTTTATCAGCCTCCTCATATAGTGGTGCCGGCGGTCAAATTCGCGGCGAAATTACCATTGCAAATCACCTTTCTATGACTACTGCTAACCTGGGTAGTCGTGTTTTATTAGTTGATGATTTGGTAGATTCGGGAGTTTCTTTGCAGCAAAGCCTTAAATGGTTAAAATCCCATTATGCAGAAGAAATTGAAGATATACGCAGTGCTGTTTTGTGGTATAAAGCTTGCTCAATTATTGCCCCCGATTACTATGTTGACTATCTCCCAGAAAATCCCTGGATTCATCAACCTTTTGAGCAGTATGAAAAAATTAAACCAGAAGAGTTAGTTATTAGTCATTAGTCATTTGTGGCGCAGGCATCTTGCCTGCGACTACCGCCGGCCCCTAAAACTGAAAATCATTACTAACCAAATAACCATAACCACACCGGCAAAGTAAATAATAACCCCACCGAACCAATAGCTAAAGCAGTAACAGTTAATTCGCGGTCGAGGTTATACGTTTCTGCTAAAACCAACGTCGCAAAAGCCGGCGGCATTGCCATTTGTAAAACTATGACTAAAAGGGGAGAACCGCTAATGCCTAAAAACGAGATAAACACCCCCACAATTAACGGCACTATAATCATTTTTATAAGTAAGCTAATACAGGCCGGTTTAAGGCTGCGCCAAGATGATAACTGACTTAAACGCATTCCTATCAAAATTAACGATAAAGCGACAATAAACCAGGCAAAAAATTGTAAACTTTCTTCCCAAAAAGAGGGGAGAAAAACATTGCGAAAAAGTAAGCCGAAAGCAAAACTCCAAAGTGTCGGATTATAGAACATTTCCAAACCAAGGGAAACGGGATTTTTGAGGCCGGTGCCATAACGTGCAGCAATCACAACCCCCAACCCATAAGCGCCGAACATCGTACCAAGTAAATCATAAAACAACGCCCAAGCAAAATATTTTTGGCCAACCAAAGCCAAAGCAACAGGATAACCAAGATAGCCGGTGTTTCCCACCATTGCCGTTAATAAAAAACTGCCTTGACTTAATTTTGAGGGAGGAGAAGCAAAAAAAGTAGGAATGCTGGTTTTTTTCTGAAACTTTAGCCCTTCTATCTTTAACCACAAAATGCCTAATCCCCAACCTAAAAAAATTGCCACCCAAGCCACCACCGCCGCCAGCCAAATAGAACCCGATAAATCAGCATGACGTAAAAAAGCTACCACACTCACCGGCACCCCAACCCAAAACAAAAACTTACCCAAAAAAGCCGCTGTATTGTTCGGAAGAAACCGACCAAGAATCCAACCCAAAACCACCCCACCGGCCAGCTTTCCATACAAAAAGAATAATTCAATAAAAAACGCATTCATAAGTCATTGGTTGTCTAATTTTAGCTAAATGAGATTAAAAAAAACCAAAATTATCACTTATAAAAAAGCCGCTTTAGTATCTGTAGTGCAGGCATCTTGCCTGCCATACCAAACGGCATTTATTTTACCCACTACAGCCCCGTTTGTATTATTATAATTAGACTTGACAATTTTCACATTTTGTTATTAACTTACAAACAGTAACGATTCCCATCTTTTTAGAGTATGCGGGAATTGCCAAAACAGAACTGTAGCTAAGGAGTAATCTAAGTTGCAGAAATAATCTGTAAAATTGAGTAATGGATTCGTGCAGGAGTGGCACCCTTGACTAAGGCAGGATCGTCTGGAAAACCCTTCCAAAACTCAACACCCGGTGTTGACGATATTCCCATAGCATTACGCGACACACGCCAAGCCCAAAAAAAACCGCTTAACGGGAGAGTGTGGCTGATTGGTGGAACAGTCGGAATTATCTTAACATTGCTCACCGGCTTAGGGTTTGCCCTCATGGAAACCCAAAACATAGCAAAACGCCAACTCGAAGAAAACATAACCACACAAACCACACCGGCCCCAAGCGAGCCAACAGCCACAGCCACAACTCCAGCAACAACTCAACCCAAGCCAGAAGCACTTTTAGGGCATTTTCCCTACAAAGAAGCGCCCCTTAGCGAACTTGCCCCCATCACCTCCGACGGTAGCATCAAAATGCGGAAAGCCGCAGCCGAAGCCTTCAACCAAATGCAAGCAGCAGCGAGAGCAGAAGGTATAAACTTAGTAGTAATTTCAGGATTTCGCAGCATCAAGGACCAAGATTACCTATTTTTTGAAGTCAAAGCCGAACGCGGACAAACCGCCTCAACCAGAGCCAACGTCAGCGCCCCCCCTGGATACAGCGAACATCACACCGGCTACGCTGTCGATATTGGCGATGGCAATGTGCCGGCAACCAACCTCAGCCCCGACTTTGAAAACACCCCCGCCTATAAATGGTTAGAAGCGAACGCCGCCCACTACAGTTTTGAAATTTCCTTTCCAAGAAACAACCCCCAAGGTGTTAGTTACGAACCTTGGCACTGGCGTTTTGTCGGCGATACCCACAGCCTAGAAACTTTCTATAAAGCCAGAGGAAATCAATAATTAAGAGGAAATCAATAATTAAATGGAAGGCAGGCGAGACGCCCGCCCCACTGGGGAAGGGGTGAAAAGGTGAAAAGGTGATTAAGGGCTGGCCGGTCAATTTCCAACGAAATCAACTGATATAAAAATTTGAATAAACCATGAACCAAACCGCAATTAACTTAATCGCCATCACAGTTTTTAGCCTTACTATTTCCAGCTTATTAGGGCCCTTATTTAATTTACCCCCAGCCGTCCCCGCCGTTCTTGCCTTTTGCATTTTAGGACTCGCCACCATCGATAGTTTTAATTGGCGAGGACAACTGGGAACCTTAATTATTGAAAAAATCAGCGCTATTTCTCCAGAACACCGGCAGCGGATCATTCACCACGAAGCCGGTCATTTTTTAGTTGCCCATTTGTTAGAAATTCCGGTTGCCGGTTATGCCTTAAGCGCCTGGGAAGCCTTCCAGCAAGGGCAATCAGCCCAAGGCGGTGTACGATTTGACGACCAAAAATTAAATGCAGAACTTGAACAAGGGCAAATTTCTGCTCTTATTTTAGAACGCTATTCTAAAGTTTGGATGGCAGGAATAGCCGCCGAACAATTTGTTTATGGAAATGCCCAAGGCGGCGCTGAAGACCGGCAGAAAGTCCGCGCCATTTATACACAAATAGGCATGGCATCTCAAGCCCAAATCAAAGAAAGAGGAAGCGCCTTACAAGCCTTAAACTTAATTCAAACCCATCAAGAAGCCTATCAAGCCTTAGTTGAAGCAATGACGAAAAAATTAAGTGTTGAGGAGTGTTGCCGGTTAATTGATGAACGCCGGTCTTAAGCTGCCCTTCAAGCCTGTAATGACGCAAATTCAGGTTTTTAAAAACTCCCAGATAGACTGTTTTGGCAGAAATCGGAAAATAGGGAATATAAAAACCCCAAGCCTGTAATGACGCAAATTCAGGTTTTTAAAAACTCCCAGATAGACTTTTTGGCAGGAATTGGAAAAAGGGATTATAAGCAAAAAAACCGGCACCGCATCAACCTACAAACCTTCTTTTTTCTCCCCATCAGGTTCTAAACCTAACAGCAACTTTTCAACTCGTGCTTGAATGCGACTGTGTTTTTCCACCCCTTCATAGGCATAACGATTATAACCATTTTGCTGAATCAAACCGGCCAAATAACTAATCCTTTCCGGTGTAGCGGGGTGAGAAGACAACAAACTCAGACTTTCCCCATCCCCTTTTTGCTCATTCAAAGTCACCATCAAATTATATAACCCATCCGAAGCATAACCCGCCGCCACTAGAATTCTCGTCCCCAAAATATCCGCTTGACGTTCTTGATCACGACTATAATCTAACATCACCAAATCAGTCAGCGGCCCACCCAAAGGAATATACTGGGCAATACTAGCCAATAAACTGCCATCTGTCACCCGTTGGAAACCATGCGATAACACAGCATGAGAAATTTCATGTGCCAACAAACCGGCTAATTCTGCTTCCGAATTCGTATGTTTAATCGCACCGGCATTAACAAAAACCTTCCCCCCTGGTAAAGCAAAAGCATTAAGACTTTTATCATTCACCACATAAAACTGATATTCAAAATCTCTACCGCTTAACTTAGCTAACTTCTGCCCCAACTCATTCACATAAGCATTCACCTCCTTATCATCAACCATCTCCATTTGTTGCTTAGCAGAACCGGCAATTCTTTCGCCTAAAGAAGATTCACCTTCCAGCAACAAAGCCGTTGTTTGTACCGCAGAAAGAGCACCGAAAGGATTGCCGGTAAGCGCAACATTCAAAGCCCCAAACAAACCATTAGCAATAGCATTGCCGGTTAATTGTTCCCGTAAAGAAGACTGAAACCGGCCCATATTTTCATCAGCAAGAACAGCAAACTCAGCCGCCTGGGGATGATTAGAATTTAAAACAGCAAATTGACGCGCCGCCACCGAAGCTTCCAACCATTTTTGATTTTGAGAAAGCGCATTAACCTTAGCCTTCAACAAATCAGGTTGATCGGGATATAAAACACTAGCCTTTTCTAAAACCGTCAGCGGATCATCATAACCGCCATAATAATTCAACGATTCAGCATATAAAATAATTCCGGGGATAAATTGCGGATATCTATCCACCAACATTTGTAGGGAAACCATAACTTTAGTCGCCAATTTTTGCTCAAAACCATCTTTAGCTTCCCGCCAATAAACCCTACCATCTGGCGGTAATAACTCTGGATCTGTGATGGCTTCGATCCTCGGAGTTGAAGAGGCTTCTATTTCAGCAGAAAAAGGCTTTTTAGCACTGCGATAAAGTTGTTCGGCGGCTTGTTTATCCCCAGAAAGGAAGAGTCTGTCAGCCTCAATAAGTTGCTGTAACCGGCTTTTTTGTGCTGTGGGAGTTTGAAGAGTAGCCGGTGGATTTTCGGGAGGAGAAACTTGAGCAAAAACAGCCTCCACCGGCACAACTGCCAAATTCAAAACAATCAGCAAAGAATTCCAGAGTCGTTTCATACTTTCCGACCAAGATATTTTGCTTATAGTTTAGAAAAAATTGTAGCGTTTGGTGAATTCCCCCGAAAACGGTTAGAGCCTAGCGGAAAGTGGCTAGGCTCATTTGAGAATCAGAGACAGATTGTGCAAAAAACTAAACCAAAGAAGACGGATAAATTGAGTGTAAACAGTCAACAACTAGGGTGAACAAGTTATCGGGGACTTTAGACAGGGGACATCGGGCCTAGCCCCACAAACGAGAAGCTTTTTTCATTGACTCCTTTATTGTGCAACAACTTTGTTTGACACTCTTTTGATGTCCTATTTGTAAGTTAGCATAGGCTTTTCTGATTGGGGGTATAAGTTTACCAAAATTTACAATTATTTTTTTTGAGCAACCGGCCTGAAGAAAAAAAAGATACCCTATTTGGGTATCCAAAAAAGCCGGTTAATCAGAAGCAGAATCATCAGAAAGCGGGGAATCTTGAGGAAAATGGAGAACAGGGAGACGTTCGCCGCGAAAAACCTCTTCCGAAGCCTCACCAAGATCGCGTAAAAAACCACCCATAGCCTTAACACCCCACAAACCAACAATCAAAGGCATAGTTGCCAAACTCAACAACACCGAAGCCGGTACATCTTCAACAATAGGAATAGAACCACTGGAGGGGGGCGTGTCAAATGGCTGACTTTTTGATACGGTTTGGCTAGAGAATAGCATCATGGACTCCTGTAAAAATAATTGTGCGGATTTGGCTGAAAAAGTAATAAACTTTATCATCCATAACTATGACAAAACCGAGAGCCGGTGTGCTATTTCTAACCCAGAGCAGAACAACCCACCTTTAAAACCAGGCTGATGCTGAAACTCGATCTTGCTGTCCGGCCAGTCAACCGGCCAAGCCTAGCAGAATGGGCAACCACCACCCTCGCCATGCCAGAAGCGAGGGTGCAAGTAAGACTGCGCGGGAATAACCTCTACCTGTTGTGTGAAGGTTCCCCCTGCCCAGACGTAACAGTGACCGTGACTAGGTTCGCCCGGTCGCTGGCAAATCAACCTATCGAAAACCTCAGCCCACCAAATCAGCCAAAAATCTATCAAGTTTTTTTATCGGGGAGAGAAACCGGCCATAACCGACCCGACTGGACAGTGAGACTTGATCCAGCCCAACTTGAGCGCTATTTGGAACCAGAAAAACCGGCCCCGCCAGCCCAACAAGCAAACGAGCCGGTCAAGAGTAGGGAAACAAAGAAACAAACGGCAGAGAAAAAGATTGCACCAGCCGCCGAGTTTGAAGCCCTAAGAAGCCCGCAAAGCCAGGCAAACCAACGCGAAGCAAGACTGGGAAACCCAGACGCCATAGCCCGATATGTTAGCGAGAGCCTGAGTTCGCTGGGAGTAGGCATTAAAGTAGCAGTCAAAGACATAAACCCCCAGACGGTTGGCAAAGACAGCCCCATAGTCAGCAAAAAGCGATTGTGGGTATGGGCAGAATCCGCCTATAGCCCCGATCCTTCCTTACTAGGCGAACCAATCACCCAAAGGCTAAGAAAATTACTCGAAAACCGTCAAGGAGTCTGCCTCGAAGGATTCCGCGATGCCGTGATTTTAGGCCAAGTCAGCGGCGAAAATCGTCCAGAATGGATTTTGCGAGTAGACTTGACACCGCCAGAGCAAATCCTCAAAGCTTGGGGAGCATGGGGAGATATCCAAGCGATTGCCTTGCTGCTGGAGCGAATGTTGGCGGATCTCGGTGTGACGGTGCGGGCGGCGATTAAAGAATCAACCCTACACCTGTTTTGCAGTTACCCCACCGAAACCGGCTTTCGAGAAGCGTTGGCTGACGGAACACTCGTAGCAACCGGCCAGAGCAGCATTGATTCGGTGCCGGAAAAACAAGCCTGTGTGGCGGCGATTAAACCGTTATTAGAGGAACTTTCCCCCCAAGGTATCCATGCGGCAACGATTTATGGAGTCACGCCACAACAAGAAACTGAGGAAGAAGGCTCCGCAGACGCCGTATCCGCGCCCCGCTGGGTTGATTGGGTAAAGCTACCGGCAAGCCAACACCCAGCTTTATCAGAATCGGCCTTAGAGTTAGGTAAACGCGGAGATATTGAGGCGTTAACGTTTTTACTGGATCGGCTGATTCACCCGCAAATCAAGGCAAAACTAGCCACCGGCGGCGCGAATGTTTCAATTTTGCAAAAAGGCAACTTGCTGCACGTTATTACAGATGCGCCGATACCACCGCCCCAAATTCGCGTAGGCCCACCGGTGGTCAAGTTCTTGCGGCAATTGCAAATTCCGGGGATAGAAGGGGTACGGGTTTATGGCCGCAGGGCCGGTACCAAACAACCTCTCTGGCGTTATGGTGCTGACTTTGCCGGTCGTCTCGCCACTATCCCAGAACCGGCCCCAGAATTCGCCCCTACCGAACGCGAACTCACCGATTATCTGCCTCAACCAGGCGATCTTGTCCGCCATCCCGACATTAAGCCAAAAGAATCTACAGAGACACCGGGTTTAACTCGCCGCCTGGGAGAGGGTATTGGTTGGGGTTTGCAGCAAGTTTTAGTCGGTTCACAATTGTTTGCACCAAAAAATCAATTAGCGGCTCAAGCTACTCCCCATGGGATGTGGATTGCGATTATTTGGGGGACGTTGGGATTATTAATTACTGTTCAATCTGACTGGTTGCTGGGGCATTTCCTCAAAACTGCTAATATTCCTCGACCGGCTGCGGGTTTGCGGGCCGGTAATAGCGGTGGAGGTCAAGATGGTATAGCCGACCAACCGAATGCGCTTTTGCCTTTTAACCCCAGGCCGGCAAATGTGGCTCTGCAATTGCCGGAAGTCTCTCTGCAACGGGCCCCCTCTGGCGAAGGTGATGTTTTTAACTCTTCTGGGTTTACTCAGGGCGGAACAGATATCACATTTTCAGGAAAATGTCAAGTTTCTGAGGGACAAGTTGATCCAGAAAAGTGCATTTTAGACCCAAACTCTCTGCCGAGTTTTAATAGCCGACAACTCGATGAACAGATTTTACGCTATCAGCAATATCTGGCAGAAAATGGCACTCCTGATATTTTGGTGGTGGGTAGTTCTAGGGCTTTACGGGGGATTGATCCAGCAACCTTAGAAACGGCCTTAAAACAACAAGGTTTTGCCAATTTAAAGATATTTAATTTTGGAATTAATGGGGCAACCGCTCAAGTTGTCGATGGTTTGATTCGCCAAATTTTAAAACCTTCTCAATTGCCGCGTTTAATTATTTGGGCAGATGGGGCTAGGGCGTTTAATAGTGGTCGGGTTGATGTTACTTATAATGGGCTGACGGTTTCGGAAGGTTTTAAGCAATTGGCGGCTGGGAAATATCCTATTAAGAGTCCAGCAGGTAATGATGTTGTTACAGAAAATGCAGGGAACGTACCAGGAGGTGTGGTGGAAGACTTACAAAAGTCGTGGGTATCTAGTTATCAAGAAATTAGCGAATCTTTGAATGGAAAATTGGCTTCAATTTCGGCGAGTTATCCTCAACGGGATTTACTGCAAACGGTGTTAACTCAACAGTGGGCAAATGCTCTTAATTTGGGGACGGGACTAACAACGAAGTTTTCTAAAACTGCACCCAATCAGCAGACAGAAGCGACGGCTGATGTTGCTCCTGTGGGTACGAGTGATGCTAATGGGTTTTTGCGGTTGGCGGTGCGTTTTAATCCCGCTAGTTATTATCAGAAACATCCGAGGGTTTCGGGAAGTTATGATGGAGATTATGAGTCTTTTCAATTGATTGGCCGGCAAAGTGCGGCGTTTAAGAATTTAAGGGAGTATGCGAATGCAAATAACATCAGTTTGGTGTTTGTTAATATGCCTTTGACGGAGGATTATTTGGATACGACTCGGAAAAATTATGAATCCCAGTTTCGCCAATATATGCAAAATTTGGCGGCGGAACAAAGCTTTGTGTTTAGGGATTTGTCTTTGTTGTGGCCTTTACAAAATGAGTATTTTTCCGACCCTAGCCATTTAAACCGTTATGGGGCGTTTGAGGTGTCACAACGGTTGGCTAAAGATCCGCTGATTCCTTGGCCTTCTTCTGAAAAGAAGTCTGAAGGGTTGCCGGTTTCTTTAACTGGTAATTAAGGCGGTTAAAATAAATAAATTCTTGGTTTGTAGTAGTGCTTTAGCTCTAAAACGCTACTAGGAACCAAGAGCGCCAAAATGCTACTAAGAACCAAGAGCGCCATCATTGCAATTACTTAACCCCTATGGATTTTCTTTCAATTTCTTACGCCATATTTTTGCTGACTTTTCTCGGTGTTTATTGGACGGCTGGGGTAACTCAGTTTCGTTATTGGTTGATTTTGTTGGCGAGTTTGGTTTTCTATGCGGCGTTTTTAACCGAAGCTTCGCCTGATGCAATTACTTCGCAATTAAGGTATATTCCCCTGCTTTTGGTGGTGGTTTTTATTAATTTTCAGTTGGGGCGAGAGTTGGGGGCAAAACCGCGTCAGCAAAGAAAATCTAAGGATTTAAAAGATTCGGAAAACCCGGAAAAACCGATTTATCCATCTTGTCCGATTGATCTAGCACCATCGGGCGATTCGGGGGCGATTTTATCGGAAGATTTAGAGTTAGCTCAGGCCAGTTGGAACCCTCGCCGGTTGGCGGTTTTGTGGTTTGGAATTGTTTTTAATGTGGCTTTGCTGGTGGGGTTTAAGTATGTGGGGTTTTTGTTGGATACTGTGGGGCAATTGTTTAATTTAGTGCCGGTTGAGGAAAATGCAAGTTGGTTTAGGGCTAATGTTTTTGCTCCTTTGGGGATAAGTTTTTTCTGTTTTGAGTGTGTGGCTTATTTGATTGATGTTTATCGGGGGGCACCGGCAAGTCAGCATTTTATTGATTTTGCAGCGTATAAGTTCTTTTTTCCAAAGTTGCTTTCGGGGCCCATTACGCGGTATCACACTTTTATTAATCAGTTAAAGTCTTTGCAATTGCCAATGGCAGAAGAGGTGACGGATGGGCTTTGGTTAATTGCTTGTGGGGCGGTAAAAAAGGGTTTAATTGCGGATCGTTTGGGGATTTTGGTTGATTTGAGTTTCAGCAATTTACAACGGGCTGGAAGTGGCGATATTTGGCTGGCAACAATTGCTTATGGGTTGCAGTTATTTTTAGATTTTAGTGGTTATGTTGATATTGCGCGGGGTAGTGCAATGTTGATGGGGTTGAAGTTACCAGAAAATTTTGATTTCCCTTATTTCACGACGAGTATTGCGGATTTTTGGCGCCGGTGGCATATTACTTTAGGTGATTGGTTGCGGAATTATCTTTATTTTCCTTTGGGGGGTTCTCGCAAGGGTTTAGAACGCACTTGTTTGAATTTATTAATTATTATGTTAATTGCCGGAATTTGGCATGGTGCGGCTTGGGGTTTTGTGGTTTGGGGATTAATTCATGGGGTGGGTTTGGTAATTCACCGGCTGACTGAGGCGGTTTCTAGTCGGGTTCCAATTTTTAAAAGTTGGTGGCAAAGTTTACCGGGTATTTTGATGGCTTGGTTGTTGACTCAAGGGTTGGTTTTTGGGTCTTGGATTTGGTTTAGATTGCCTAATTTGAAAGATTCAAGTTGGGCTATTCTGCATTTTTTAAATCATCGGGGTGATGCTCAGTTTACTCAAAAGGTTTATTTTGATACGTTTGGTTTAGACCGGCTTCAAATTTCGATGATTTTAGCGAGTATTGCGGCGGCGATGACGATTTCTTTTGTGATTAATCGGGGGTTAAAGTTAGAGTTAAATTGGCCGTTGAAGATGTTGTTAGTGCCGGTTTGTTTCTTTGTGGTTTGGTTGTTGGCGCCTCAAGGTACGCCGGCTTTTATTTATTTTGATTTTTAGTTATTTGTCGTTTTTAGGGGGCCGGCCTCTACATTTTTATTGGGGTAATTTTTTACAGATAATTTATTCATGTTTTGTGCCATCTGGCATGATCGCGCCGGTGAGTTTTGCGTTTTTGAGGATGGCTGGATTTACTCTGATGTTGAAGGCGCCGGGTAAGCTTCTTTTGTAGATCCCTTCTGTATCTGGACAATGGAGTTTTGCGCCCATTAAATTTGCACCCGCTAGGTTTGCGTCAGTTAGGTTTGCACCCTCTAGGTTTGCACCCTCTAGGTTTGCATTGGTCAGATTTGCATTGGTGAGATTTGCATTCTTAAAACTTGCCTTACTTAAGTTTGCACCATGTAAGTTTGCCGTAGTTAAATTAGCCCTATCCAAGTTAACGCCACATAGAATAGCCTTTTCAAGGTTCGCATTAGGGGCAATCAAATATGCACCTGCTTTAACGGGATCAAAATTGATAGGAAATCGAGCCTCGCTATCATATAAAGTACCTTCTAGGATTGCATTTTCCAGGTTAGCACCGTAAAGGTCAACGCCATTACCTCTTAAATCTGCTCTGGTTAAATTGGCACCACTTAAGTTAGCGTTTCTGAGATTGGCTGAGGTTAAATCTGCGGCTATGAGTCTTGCTTTACTCAAATTAGCATTATTCAAAGTTGCTCGAATAAGTTTAGCTTCAGATAATTCTGCCTCGCTGAGATTGGCTGAAATCAAAATCGCCTCTTGCAGATTCGCTTTCAATAAATCTGCTTGGCTTAATTTTGCGCTACGCATATCTGCTTGCATTAGATTCACTTCCCTTAAATTTGCCCTTTTAAAATTAGCATAAGCGAGTTGAGCTAGGCATAAGTTGGCTTGATAAAGGTCGGCATTTTCCAAAATACCTCCCTCTAGCTTAATCATTTGTAAGTGAGCCTTAGATAAGTAACAATTCGTCAAGTTTGCTTGAGTCAAATTTTGGTTTACCAAATTAATATTTATTAAGTTAGCTCCTGAAAGATTCGCTTTACTTAAGTTGCATTCCTGATTTATCGTTAAATTTTTTCCACTTAAGTTGACACCCGCTAAGTTAATGCCTTTAAAATTGCGTTTTCCTTCCTTATACTTTTTTAAAAATTCTTCACAAATGACAAATTGTTCCTGATTTTCCTCTCGTATTTCTTCAATTCTTTCTGCTACCTTACCAGATTCTTGAGGAAATTCGCCCTCAATAATGTTTTGATTGAGATACCCTTCAACCCGATTATTAAATTGCCTTAAAATTTGCTCTTCCTCAACTTTTACTCCTTCCAAAAACCCCAAATCACCGCCATTCGCCAAAGACTGACGCCCATCGCCGCTGTTTTTTAAATAATGGATAATTTTGGCAAAATCAGCTTTCAAAGCATCTAACTCGTTTTGCAAATTAGCGGGCAATTTAGCAGAAGAAATCGTGTTAAATTTTTCTGCGAGAACATCTAAGCGAAATTCAATATCGGCCACATATTTTTTAATGGCGATTTGCTGAGTTTCCAAGTGCAAAACCCGTGAGGCTAAAGATGCGAATTCCCGTTCTAAGTCTGACATATAGCAAAAACCGGGTGCCGGCTGGAGTTATTTGATCGAATTTTATCACTTATCCCCACAAAAAATCATCCCTTCAAATAGCCACCGGCCCGAAGCTTTTTCTGTGTAAAAGCCGATTGAAAACCACCGGCATTAACTACATTTTTAAATCAAATAAGAACACCAATCACTCCAACTTCCCGCATACAATTTAGCATTCTTAACCCCCGCCATTTCCAGCGAAAGCAAATTAACACAAGCCGTCACCCCCGAACCACAATAAACCACAATTTCATCCGCGTTAATCGCCTTTTCCCACCGGCCTTTTTGCTCATCCACCGGCCTTACCATCCCCTCATTATTTGTCACCTCCTGCCAAGGAAAATTAACCGCCCCCGGAATATGCCCAGCCACCGGATCTATCGGTTCCGTTTCCCCTCGATAACGGGCCGGTTCCCGTGAATCAACCAACATAAAATTTGCCAAATATTTCTGCTTTTTCACATACTCAATATCCACAGCTTTATCCCCTTGCACTTGCGGAATAAAGACAGCCGGTTTTCGACTTGGCAACTCTGTTGTCACCGAATATCCCGCCGCCAACCAACCCGAAAAACCACCATCCAAAACCGCCACTTTCTCATGTCCTAAATAACGCAACAACCACCACAAACGCGACGCAAAAGCAAAGCGAGACGAATCATAAGCAACCACCAAAGTATCCCCATCAATTCCCATAGAAGATAACTTTCCTCCCAATTTTTCCACATTGGGTAAAGGGTGACGTCCGCCATGTTTTTGTACTTGACTGGAAAGATCCTGATTTAAGCCTAAATAAAACGCCCCAGGAATATGATTAGCCTTATATTCATTTTCTCCCCATTGCGGATCATTTAGCGAAAACCGGCAATCAACAATTACCACCTTTGCATCATCCAAATGTTCAAACAACCACTGAGGAGAAATCACCAAATTAGTCATACTTCAAAAATTATTCATCGCAGATTAAAACAAATTTTACCTTGTTTAGCCTGCAATCGACAGCACCACCTTTAAAATTTTTCCACTTTTCTAGCTATCTTCTCATCCTCCAATATCTTTAACCTTCACCCCCCCAGCTTTTTGGGCATAAATTAAATTTTGCTCATACTCCTTAACTTTCGTTTGCGCCACCTTATATTGAGGACTTTCAACCGGCACCGCTTGCATTAACTTAATCGCATCTTGCCACTGACGAGAAACGCCTTTCCACTCATCCTCAGTTTTTGCCAGTTTAGCTAAATTAGCCGCCGTTGTTGCTCGATAAACCGCTTGCTGAAAAGGATCAATTTGCAGCGAAACTTGCGGCGCTTCGATTTTAATTTTAGAAGGCTTTCCCGGCAAAGGAGGCGCATAAGGCACCGGCAGCGGCGCTTCCGAAATAATCGGATTTTTAGCAAAAGTTGTATAAGTTGGCTTTGATGTCAAAATTTCAGGCGTTTGGGGACAAAAAAAAGTAGTAGAAACAAACCAGGGAAAACTTACAGGAAAACCCGAAATAACTTCCATCCCCATCGGATCAAAACCTTTAGTAATTTGTGTCAGTTGGGTAGAGCTATAACTTCTCAAAATTCCCAAAATAATAATTAAAGGAATAAAAGCTTTTTGGAAAAATAACCAAATAAATTGACGCCACCTAAAAGCTGGTGGGCTTGGAATTAGTTTTTCAGCCTTGGAAGAAGTGGCCTCTAATTCAGGCTCAGTTACACTGTCAGCAACTTTTTCCTTTTCTTGATGCTGAGAATAAAGTCTTTTCTGTTCAGTCACACCCCCCGCAATTAAAAACTGTTTTACTAAAAACTCAATTTGGTAAAAACCGGCAGCCACTCCTACCCAAAACAACCCAATTAAAACAACTTTTATTTCCAACCAACTCGGCTCCCAAAGCCAGCTTAAATTAAGATTAAAAAGCTGCAAAATTATTTCTATAAAAGCCGTAACTATCAAACTAGAAATAAGAAAAACCAACCAACTATATAAGCCTTCCCACCAACTAAGCAGACTGGGTAAAAGTCCTTGGTTTTGGGCCGGTGGAATTTTTTTAAAAAAGCCCTTTAAAAATAACTGAAAAATTTCCTGTCCAAAAGCTATCACGGGAATTGGAAAAAGCAAGGCCAAGATCATTAAAACCGTCAATAACTCTGGATTATCCGAGAAACTTTTGAAACCTTGGTAATTGAGACTAGCTATTATGCCGATAGAATAGAAAACTGCGGTTAGCAATACACATAAACCCGCAGATTTTAGCCAAGAACTAGGATAGGGAAACCATACCGGCCACAAAAACGTTTTTGCGATTCCTTGGTTTGTCAATTGCCTCATAGGATTAAATTATGATAATCTCGGCTTAGCCTTCAGTAAAAAACAAATCAATTAAATGCTTGCCCGGACAAGCAAAATGAGCTTTTTGAGTAAAAAGTATCATCTTAATACAGAAACTAACACTTATTTTCCGCCTCCCAACCCAAAACTAAAATGCAGCCCACCGGCAATTTTACCCCCCAACAAACAGCAGACGGCTCCTTTACTTTTTTTTCACAAGAATTTGGCGAAAGCTTCCATTCACATTATGGAGCCAAGCAAGAAGCAGAATTGAAATTTGTCGAGCCGACTCAACTGAGGCAAAGAGCCCAACAATCGGCCCTTTATTTACTCGACATTTGTTATGGATTAGGGTACAACACAGCCGCCGCTTTAGAGACAATTTGGAAAACAAACCCCAACTGCCGAGTAGAATGGGTGGGTTTAGAATTAGAGCCAAGCGTACCAGCAAGCGCCCTAGCGCACAACCTCCTCAATGGGTGGGCATCGCCAATTCCCGAACTTTTAGCTGAATTAGCCACCGAGCAAAAATTAGACACACCAAAAATCAAAGCCAACTTGCTCTTAGGCGACGCCAGACAAAGCATCCAGCAAGTGCAAAAAACAGGATTTAAAGCCGATGCTATCTTTCTTGATCCATTTTCGCCGCCCCATTGCCCGCAATTGTGGACAGTAGAATTTTTAACCCTTGTAGCCGGTTGTCTGAAACCCGACGGTTTGCTGGCCACCTACTCCTCCTCAGCCGCCGCACGCAACGCCATGAAAGCAGCCGGTTTAAACATTGGTTCTACCCCCCCAGTGGGCCGGCGTTCTCCGGGTACCGTCGCTTGTAAAGAAACATTACAAAACGGCAACAACATCTATGTAAATTCACTGAAACTTTCCGCCCAAGAAAGCGAGCATTTACGCACCCGCGCCGCCATTCCCTACCGTGACCCCCACCTACGAGACAATGCTCAAGAGATTATTCTACGGAGAAAACTTGAACAGCAGACATCTCAGCTTGAGCCAACTCAAGCATGGAAAAAGCGGTGGGTAACAGCAAGAGATTCCCCTACGGGAAACGTAACATAACTTTAAAAAATACCCCGACTAGATAAAACACCTGTAACAATAAAATAAAGAAGCGAGTAAGCAAAAAATTTCCCCCTTTGATGCTGGCTTTTTCAAACACCCAAACACCAAGGCTCAAAACAGTCAATCGAGCCTTTTAGCATCTCCGTAGAATAACTGATTTACCAGCAAGGTAAATCAAAGATAATCTCAAGGTAGTAAAAGCCCACTTAGGACTCGCAAAAGTTAAACATTCCGTCTTTAACTATCAAATTCTTTAAACTTTTCATTCACAAGGTGTTGCAGTGAGTTTCTTCGATACAGAATCCCCAAAAGTTCTGGTGGTAGACGACCACCCAGCCAGCCGGATGACCGCCGTTGCGCTGCTATCGGTAGAAGGCTACGAAGTCTTTGAAGCAGAAAGCGGGCCAGCCGCTCTTAAATGCGTCAGTCAAACAAATCCCGACTTAATTTTACTGGACGTAATGATGCCAGGAATGGACGGATTTGAGGTATGTCGTCGGCTCAAACATGACGAGCAGACACGACTAATCCCAGTCATATTCATTACAGCACTTAACGACAGGCGTTCGCGGATAAAAGGCATCGAAGCCGGTGGAGATGACTTTTTGACAAAACCTTTTGACCACCTCGAACTGGCGGCTCGTGTTAAGTCTTTAGTGGGGCAAAAACGCCTCAACGAAGACTTAGATCACGCCGAGCAAGTTTTATTTTCCATAGCCAGAGCCGTCGAAAGCCGTGATCCCAATACAGGCGATCATTGCGAACGCCTTATCGCCTTGGGCAAAGCCTTCGGAGCTTATCTCCAGCTATCACGCAGTGAATTGCGAGATTTAATGTGGGGAAGTTACCTACACGATATTGGCAAAATAGGCATTCCTGACGCCGTATTACTAAAACGTGGCCCCTTCACCGAACAAGAACGAGAAATTATGAACCAGCACGTTTTAATCGGCGAAAAAATTTGCTCACCTTTGCGGACAATGCGAGGAGTATTACCAATCATTCGCTACCATCACGAACGCTGGGATGGCACCGGCTACCCCGATGGTTTAGTCGGTGATGAAATTCCTTACATCGCCCAAGTATTTCAAATGATCGACATTTACGACGCCCTCACCAGCGAACGCCCCTATAAACGCGCCTTCACCCCAGAAGATGCCCTCAAAATTATGGCCGAGGAAACTAACAAAGGCTGGCGCAACCCCAAACTAATTACCCAATTTACAGAGTTTATCAGTCAAAACTATCTAAAAGCCTTGCCAACATCAGAAGAGCAAAATGCCTTCTTTTCCCCAGCCCTCGGTGCCGCTTCGTGTGAGAACAGCATGATCTCGCGGGCATCCTAAACAATCGGTGTATTTGTAAATTTCAACCCGCTATAAGGCATAAAAATTCTTGCTAAAAAAGCGCGGCTAAATCAACCTAAAAATTATCCTTACCTCGATGAAACAATAAAAAAAATCCTGCCAAATTTTACGCCCACGATGATTAATTGATCCCGCACCCTAAATAAAAATAGCTCAGCCCCACCGGCAAAACTCGCCAAAAAAACGCATGGTAAACTGTACCATGTTTGTTTGAAATACACTCCACTCCCAAATACAGGCAATTAAGCGAATGGTAGCAGTAGCAATTTTAGCGGCTGGACGCGGTACGCGGATGAAATCAGACCTCCCCAAAGTCTTGCACTCCTTGGGAGGACGCACGCTTTTAGAGCGAGTTCTCAATAGTTGTTTATCCGTTGAACCGTCCCGTCACTTGGTGATTGTTGGGTATGGCGGCGAAAAAGTCAAACAATCTTTAAATTATTGGGCCGGCATCGAATTCGTCGAACAAACCGAACAAAAAGGCACCGGCCACGCCGTCCAGCAAATTATCCCCTATATGCAAGGTATGACGGGAGATCTACTCGTTTTAAACGGCGACGTCCCGCTACTGCGAAAAGAAACGATTAAAATGCTGCTGGAAACGCACAGAAATCACGGCAATGCAGCAACCTTACTAACAGCACAATTACCCGATCCCAAAGGCTACGGGCGCGTGTTTTGCGATAGTCAAAATCTCCTGAAAGAAATTGTTGAAGACCGCGACTGCTCACCGGCCCAAAAGCAAAACCGCCGCATTAATGCCGGTGTTTATTGTTTCCGTTGGTCTGCCTTAGCTGAAGTTTTACCAAAACTTTCGGCCAACAATGACCAAAACGAATATTACCTCACCGATGCCGTCAACTATCTCGACCCAGTGCGGGTAGTCGATGTGGACGACTATCAGGAAATTCTCGGAGTCAATGACCGCAAACAGCTTGCCACCGCTTATAAAATTTTACAAACCAGAATTAAAGATGATTGGATGGCTGCCGGTGTCACCCTCATTGACCCCGATAGCCTGACAATTGATGATACCGTACAACTACACCCAGATGTTGTCATAGAACCGCAAACTCACTTACGCGGAAACACTGTGATCGGTGCCGGTTGTCGCATTGGCCCCGGTAGTTTGATTGAAAATAGCGAAATTGGCGAGAATGTTAACGTTTTGTATTCAGTTATTACTGATAGCAAAGTTTCGTCTGACACTCGAATTGGCCCCTATGCTCACCTACGCGGTCATGTAGATGTGGGTGCCGGTTGTCGCATTGGTAACTTTGTTGAAATAAAAAATACAAAGTTAGGCGAAAAAACAAATGTCGCTCACTTATCTTATTTAGGTGATGCGAGTTTAGGAAATCGGGTTAATGTTGGGGCCGGCACTATCACCGCTAATTACGACGGCGTAAATAAACATCCCACCCACATCGGATCTAACAGCAAAATTGGCTCCAACAGCGTCTTAGTTGCGCCTGTAACTTTGGGGGAACAAGTCACAGTTGCAGCCGGTTCTGTTGTCACTGAAGATGTTCCTAATGATAGTTTAGTTGTAGCTCGTTCTCGTCAAGTTGTCAAAGAAGGTTGGCGGATGAAATCTTGATTTAAAGCTACTTATCAAAGGTAATTGGTTTAATCCAATTACCGGCCCTCCCTTTATTCCCCACTCCCTATATGGAAGAACTTATACAAATACGCCAATTTATCCAGCAAGGCAAACTAAATGAAGCCTTACAAATTGTCGATGAATTAGAAGAAATGAGTCTCAGTGATAAAATTAACAAAATTGATAGCTATGGTGTAATTCTTCTGATTCACTTAATTAAGCAAAATGCAGAAAAACGCTCAACTCGCTCTTGGGAAATTTCCATTCAAAACTCTGTCCGAGAGATAAACAAAATTAATAAACGCAAAAAAACCGAGGGTTATTATCTTACTAACGAAGAACTTCTCCAAATTTTAGAAGAAGGCTATCCAATCGCCATCAAACGCGCTGCATTAGAAGCATTTGAAGGAAGATATGAAGCAGAAGAACTAGCCACAATGGTCAACCGGCCAGCAATTTTATCGCAAGCCATCGAACTTTTTAAAATATAAAAAAAAACCCGTTTTCTTTAAAGAATCGGGCTTTTAACTCAAAATTTTAACAATTCAACAGCGTACTAAAAACTAATTACCGGCAACCCGTAATCACCCCATCCGGCAATTCCAAAGTATCGCCCATTTCCGAGCCGGTGTGATAAGCAGCCAATAAAACCTCACTGGTTTTTCCCCAACCAATTGTCCCCGAATTATCCAGAGCAATTGCACCAAAATCGCGGTTATTGTTGCCGGCTTCCGTAAAAGAACGTTCCATAGCTTCCGCTAAAGATAAACCATCCCCCACACGAATTACAATACGCGGAGCCAAACATTCATCAATAATATGCTCACCGATGCCGGTGCAACTCACCCCCGCTTTTGCTGAAGCATAATTACCGGCCGGCATTGCCGAATCACTCACGCGACCAATTCTTTCAAAACCCTTACCGCCGGTGGAAGTTCCTGCACAAATTCGACCTTCGCTATCCAAAGCTACCACACCAATTGTACCCGTGCCGGCCGGTTCTGCGACAACATTAGCCATCTCGCGGCTAAAATTATGATTACGTTCATCAATCCACTCTTTGAGACGTTGTTCAGTCAGAGGATCATAAACCGGCACACTCAACTCTCGCAACAACTCAGCCGAACCAAAATCCGACAAAACCCGATCCGGCGAAGACTGTAAAAACTCCGCCAAAAGAATAGGATTTTGAACCCGCGAAACATTAATTACACCGCTGAATTGTTGAGCAAAACCATCCATCAGCGAAGCACTCATACGGATATGACCATCCGATTGTAAAACCGAACCGGTGCCGGCATTAAAACGCGGATCATCCTCAAGTAACTGAGCACCTTTTACCACCGCATCTTTAGCAGAAGCACCAGAACAAAGCAAAGCATAAACTTCTTCAACGACCTTAAAAAGAGACTTCCGCACAGCATCTTTACCACCCTTAAGAGAACTGCCGGCGCCGCCATGAATAATTAATTTAGGTTGTACCATCTTGAGTGAGAAAAAAATTAAGAGGATTTTGACTTAACGACCGTCGGAATTATCCGGCACAGCATTTGACCGGCGCCTCCGACATCGTTCTGAGCAATATTTCACATCATCCCAGCAATCGGCCCACTTTTTTCGCCAAGTAAAAGGACGCTGACAAACGGGACAAACTTTTGAGGGTAAATCAGACTTATTTCTCATTGGTTAGCAGTCAACTCTCAGGAGTCTTGACTCAATTCTCATTGCTCAAGAGTCAATTGTCAATGATCATTTGTTATTTTGTCCTTGACAAAAAATAGATAATCTGGTAAAGAAAAATAACTCTTGAAATGACAATCAAGAGCCTTCCAGCCAGGGCAAGCACAGCCACCGTTTCCCTAGGGGAGGCTATGCCGGTGAGGGTTTTGGAGAGAATTGCCTCGACAAATAACTTATGACAAATAACTTATGACAAAAATGCTATCAAACTTAAGGATTGTGTTAGTTGAACCGGCCGGCCCCTTGAACGTGGGTTCAGTAGCGCGAGTGATGAAAAATATGGGGCTAAAAAAACTGGTAATCGTGAATCCGCAATGTGATGTACTCTCAGAAGAAGCGCGAAAAATGGCCGTCCATGCAGCCGATATTTTAGAAGCCGCAACCCAAGTCGATAACATACCGGCAGCCTTAGCAGGGTGTGAAAGAGCCGCCGCCACCACATCCCGCGAACGGGGAACCGCAACGGCGCTGTCATATCCCCAAGAGTGTTTGCCTTGGCTGCTAGAAGCCCCCTCCGCCTTAATCTTTGGCCCCGAAGACAGAGGACTAAGTAACGATGAACTGAAATATGCTCAGCGGTTTATCCGCATTCCCTCATCAGAGATTTACCCGTCGCTGAATTTGGCCCAAGCGGTAGGAATTTGCTGTTATGAACTGTATCAACTAGCCCGTGAAACAACAGAAAAAACAGCGGCATCAGAACCAAGCCAAGCCGCACCTATCGAAGAAATGGAAGGTTATTATCAACACTTAGAGAAAGTCTTACTCAAAATTGGCTATTTTTATCCGCACACAGCCGCGAGTCGGATGGAAAAATTTCGGATTTTATTGAATCGAGCCATGCCCAGGGAAGCTGAAATTGCCATGCTGCGAGGGATTCTGCGACAAATGGAGTGGGCGCTAAAGGTGACGGGGGTGGAGGATGGCACCGCTAGGGGGTCGGTTCCCCATCAAGAACCGTGAAAAATCTTTTGGGTTGTTTGCCTGAGTCCAGACTTGACAAAACACGAATCACACAGGACAAATAACTAGGGATGACTCGCGGCTTTAGTCGTGAAGGGGACAAATTTTTCCCGAAATTCTCGTTTTAAGTAGTGCCATTAAGTTGTTGATTTTATACAAAAGGAGTCGAGTGTGGCTCATAAAAAACCGAAAAGGTCTTTTTTGTCGGCAGTGCCCGGAGATGCTGACGCCAGCGGACAATCGTTACCGGCTTCTGGAGAGATACCCGTGTCTGGGGTGACGGAAATGCCAAAATCTAAACAAACTCCGAAAAAACCGGGATCTCGCCGCCGAGAGGCTTCTCGCAAGAAAAGTTCTGAGCCAACACCGGCGTCCCGACAATCGAGAGAAAAAAACTCTACCGCTTTTGAAACTGCTAGCGCTAACGCGCCGCTTCCGCTAACGGAAAAGGGAAATAATCGCCGCCGGCAGCCGGTGGAGTCAAAACCGCCGGGAAATCGGGTGCAGTTGCCTATTGAGACGACTTCACAGAAACCGTTTGTGGGCCGGGGTGCTGCTGAAGAGCGCAGACGGTCGGAGCGTGATTTGTCGTTATTGACAGCAGATCCGGGGCTACGGGCTGATCCAAGCGGGAAGTTAACGGTAGAGCGAACTCTTAAACCGGTTTCTTCATTCCGGGGCCGGCGGCCAAGTGAGGGGGGTGCAGGCTCGTCTGTGGAGGAGAACCGGCCAAAAACACGCTCGCGCAGTCCGCAAAAATCAGTGCCGAAAAACGCCCAAAAACGCTCAACATCGCCGCTGATTTATGGGGCGCGGTTGCTGATTTTGGGGGTGGGAATTGGGGTGATGGCGGGGACGTTTTTATCAATGTTTGACCCAGCTAGTCAATATCCAGCCCAAACAACTGAGCAGGCGAGTGCCGGTCAGACTCAGCAAACAAGCGTTAAAAGCGGTGAACAGTTCGCCGTCGCCAGCGAGTTACCGGCTTTGGAAATGAAGCAGGAAATAACGGCGTTGAAAACCGAGTTACAAAATTTAGCCCAACAACAGACAGACTTGGTGGCTGGGGCTTTGTTTGTTGATGTGGATAGTGGCGAGTATGTGAATTTAAACGGCAACATGGCATTTTCGGCAGCTAGTACAATTAAGGTACCGATTTTGGTGGCATTTTTTCAAGATGTGGATGCCGGCAAAATTGAGCTTAATGAGAAGCTAACGATGCGCCCCGATTTAATTGCCAAAGAGGCCGGTGATATGCAATATAAACCACCAGGAACGAAATTTTCGGCGTTGGAGGTGGCAACGCAGATGATTGTTATTAGCGATAATACGGCAACGAATATGTTGATCGACCGCTTAGGGGGCGCAGAAGCGCTTAATCAGCGTTTCCAGTCTTGGGGGTTGAGTTCAACGATGATTCGGAATGTTTTACCAGATTTGGAGGGAACAAATACAACCAGCGCTGAGGATATGGTGAAATTGATGGGGTTGGTGACGCAAGGCAAGTTGATGTCTTTGCGCTCTCGTGACCGCTTGTTAGAAATTATGCGCCGGACTGTAAATAATTCTCTGCTACCGCAAGGTTTGGGCGAGGGGGCGATTATTGCTCACAAAACCGGCGATATTGGTACCTTTGTGGGGGATGTTGGTATGATTGATATGCCTACTGGTAAGCGCTATTTGGCGGCTGTGATTGTCAAGGGGCCCCATAATGACCCCCGTTCTACGGAACTGATTCGCCAGTTTTCCCGCAAGGTTTATCAGTTTTTTAGTAAGTAAGTTGGGGCCGGCCCTTTAAACCAAAACGCACAATTTTTTCTTTGTTGTTACTGTTTTAGGGCCCGGCTATGGCGGATGTGGTCTTTTTACCCAACTTTGAAGCGGTAGCATGGCTTTTGCCATAGGTGTTTATCTGTCCTGACCTCATTTCCAACTTTTTGCTTTTTTTAAGCAAGCCAATGGTTTTTGGGCTGGAAATGGTAATTGCAGGGAACGATAGCAGTTTTTTGGGTACAAGTCAATAGCCTGTTTGACTTTGGGGGGGATTGGTGCAAGTTTTGCTTAAGGCTTGGTTATGGCGGTTTTGATTGGGGCTTTGGCGGCTTAGCTGCTTTGTTTGAGGGTGGGGATGTTGGCGGGTGGGGGGTAGAGTGGGGTGAATGTAAAATTTAAAGTTTAAAGTCTAATATCTAAAATCTAAAATGAAAAAGATTTTTTTTGTGGTTCTGATGTTTTTGCTTGTGGCTTGCAAGGATGAAGGCCCTTATCGTACTCCTATTCAATCACAATCTGTTCCCCAGGCAAAAGTAAGGCCGGTGAAGGCGGTTCAGTGTGCGGGGGATATGCCGGAAGTTCTTAAGGAGCAGTTTAAGGATTTTCGATTGGCCGAACCGTCCGATTTTGTGGTGGCTATTCGTGAGGCTGATTCGGAATTAAAAGAGAATTTGACTTGTAGTATTTTTACGGCGGATTTTAATCAGGATGATAGGTTAGATTATGCGCTGTTATTGGTGAATCAAAGTTCTAAAGAATTTCGGTTTGAGATGTTGATTAATCGCGGAAATGGCGAGTTTGGAAGGACGGCGGTGAGAAGTTTTAAGCCGCCGGTGGATTCTCAGGAGGCAATTGTTTATACGGCGATGTTGTTTAAGCCGGAGGGGGTGGCCGGTGTGGCTGAGCGCGATAATTTTCCTCTGAAAGTTGGGACGGAAGAACGACGAATTTTTGAGTCTAAGCCGGCTATTGAGTTATGGCGTGCTTTGGATACTGATGTGGATGGTTTGCCTAAAAGTTTGGAGGTGAGTACGTTGGCTTATTGTTCTGATTTGTTTTATTTTGATGACAAGGGGATGTTGAAGCAATTAACGGTTTGTGATTAGGGATGGTTTTTTAACCGCAGATTAACGCAGATTAACGCAGATGAATGCTGATGTGTTGAGGGTTTTTGGCAGGGTTTGGGGGTGTTTGCATTAATCGGGTTTGGTGGCATACTGTTTTGGAGAGTTTTATTGTTTTGGGGAGGAGTGTTTTGTTGAATCGTTTTGTTTTTCCTTTGGTTGCTATTGTGGGTTTTAATCCGGTTGGGGTTTTTGCCCAATCTGTTACACCTCCTAGTACGTCGGCTCCTCCTGCGGTGACTAAGGTTTTACCTTCTTCTATGGCGGGGGTGGTTTTGTTTAATACGAGTAAAGAGAATTGGGGTAAGTTTAATCGGTTTAATCCGTTTCCTTTTGATATTTCTGGGCCGGGTTTTTTGCCGTTTTTGCCGAGTGGAATTGATTATCAAACAAATGTGCAACCTTGGATCGCTGATTGGGCGGCGGTGGGTGTTTTTGTGCCGCAACCGGCAGCGGATGGGATGTTTGGTGAACTGTGGGATAGTGCGGTGATGGTTATGCCGGTGCGCGATCAAGCCGGTGCGAATAATTTTGTGGCAAAAGTGAGAGAAGTTCAGCCCCAAACTCCAATTGAGAGGGTATATAAAGGGGTACAAGTTATTGAGTGGGAGGAAAAAGTAATTCCTCTGGAAGAATACCCTGATCCGATGCCGCCAAGTGAAGAAGAACCGCAAGCTTTTGCGCCTATTTCTCGGTTTTTACCCCGTTTTTTTGGGTTTACTTCAAATCAGAATCAAAGAAAATTAGCTCAAGAAAATAGCCCGCCGGCAGAACCGGCACCGGAAATTGAACCTTCGATGCCTCCAGATCCAGAAAGTGAGGAGACGTTTCCAGATATTGAGTTAACAGTGACTCAGCCGGGTTATGCTATTGCTTTGTTACCGGGATATGTGGTGACGGCAAATAAGGCTAAGGTTTTGGAGCAATTAATTGATAGTCAAGCGGGTATTTCTTCGGTGGCAAATGATGCGAGTTTTCAGCGGACTTTGAAACATCCAAAATTTGGGGAGTCTGTGCTGGTTGGTTATAGTAATGTGGCGGAAGCGGTTAAAGTGGTGCCGGTGATGCCTTCTCAGTCTTTGCCTTCTTGGATTAAGTTAGGGCCGGCTGAAATGCCAGCAGAAGAAATGCCGGCAGAAATTTCTCCAAAACAAGAAAAACCAGGGGAAATGCCAGCAGAAAAAATGCCGACAGAAGAATTCCCCCCAGAAGAAATTCCCGCCGAAGAATTACCTCCAGAAGAAATTCCGGCAGAAGAATTCCCCCCAGAAAATGTGCCGTCATTTAGCGAAGTTTTTAACCGAGTTCTGCAAGAGCTTGGCAAAGAATATGACAGTATTGATGCTTTGGGTTGGATAGATGAGCAGGGGGTTCGCAGTCAATCGAATGCTTATTTTAATAAACTGCAACCTGAATTAGCAACGCAAGCAAGCCCGGATGATAATAAGGTTTTGACGAGATTGCCGGGGGCTACTTATATCTCGACAAATAGCAGAAATTTGAAACGTCAGTGGGATTTGGTTGTGCAGCGGAGTGGGGAAGAAGGAAAGCCTTTTTTTGATGCAATGCGTCAAGGGGTTTTGAATAACACCGGCCTCGATTTAGATAAAGATATTTTCGGTTGGATGGATCGAGAATATGCGCTGTTGTTGTTTCCTTCGGAAGGGGGTTTATTGCCGACTATTTTTGAACCATTAAAGATTGGCTTGTCTTTTATGGTGCAAACGAGTGATCGGGCTACGGCAGAAAAAACGATAGCGAGATTGGAAGAAGTTTTGAGAACTTCGAGTAATGACTTTTTCACTAAAAACACCCGGACTGTGGGTAATGAAACCGTAGTTAGTTGGGAAGGAATTCACCCAGAAAAAGGCAATCAAAGTGTTTTATCTTATCGTTGGACAGAGGATAATACGCTGATTATTACAACAGGAACTAGCCCAATGGCAAGGCTGACTCCGACTCCTAACCCTTCGTTAGCAAATACTTATCTTTTCCAAACGGCAACAAATAGTTTTCAGCGTCCAAATTCTGGGTATTATTTTATTAATTGGGGTGCGGCGCTGTCGTTTGCTTATACGTTGATTCCTCCAGTGTATTTGGAGTCGGAGTTTGCGAGTATAGGGAAGCAGGCGTTGGGAAGTATTCGCAGTTTAAGTGGTTCTTGGTTGACAACGCCAGAAAAGGAGCAGTCTGATTTTATGATTATGATTGCGCCGGCAAGAAAGTAGTTTTGGCTGTGCCCACCGGCTTAAATGGGTGGGCATAGCTACAGGAGAAAAATTGAATTTATGCTGAATGAAATTAAAAATTTAACGTTAACTCTTGCGCCGCGTTTGATTGAAATTCGCCGGCATTTACACGCCCATCCAGAGTTAAGCGGACAGGAATACCAGACTGCTGCTTATGTGGCGGGGGTGTTATCTTCCTGTGGAATTCATGTTAAAGAGTCGGTGGGAAAAACCGGCGTTGTGGGAGAATTAATTGGCGGTGGAAAGGATGAGCGGTTGTTGGCAATTCGCACGGATATGGATGCTTTGCCAATTGTTGAAAGGACGGGGTTAGAGTTTGCTTCGCGTAAGGATGGGGTGATGCACGCTTGTGGGCATGATGTGCATACAACTGTCGGGTTGGGAACGGCGATGGTGTTGGCTTCTTTGGGGCAAAAATTACCGGGAAATGTGCGTTTTTTGTTTCAACCGGCTGAGGAAATTGCACAGGGTGCTGAGTGGATGGTTAAGGATGGGGTGATGGAGAATGTGAATAGTATTTTGAGTGTTCATGTTTTCCCAACAATTGAGGCCGGTTGTGTGGGAATTCGGCATGGGGCGCTAACAGCAGCGGCGGATGATATTGAGATAATAATTATTGGGGAGTCGGGGCACGGGGCGCGCCCCCATGAGGCGGTTGATGCAATTTGGATTGCCTCACAAGTGATAACGATGTTACAGCAGGCGATTAGTCGCACACAAAATCCTTTGAGGCCGGTGGTTCTCACTATTGGTCAGATAATGGGGGGAAGAGCGCCAAATGTGATAGCTGACAATGTGAGAATGTTGGGTACTGTGAGATCGCTGCATCCTGAGACAAGTGAGCAGTTACCTGGATGGATTGAGAAGATTGTGGCGAATGTTTGTAGTGCTTATGGGGCGCGGTATCAGTTGAATTATAAACGAGGGGTTCCTTCGGTGCAAAATGATGCTTTTTTGACGCAGTTGGTGGAGTCGGCGGCGGTGGAAGCTTGGGGAAATGAAGGGGTAACAATTTTACCGGAACCGTCGTTAGGGGCTGAGGATTTTTCGGTTTATTTAAAAGAGGCGCCAGGGATGATGTTTCGCTTGGGAGTAGGGTTTAAGGATAAGCGAAATTATCCGCTTCATCATCCTAAGTTTGAGGTGGATGAGCAGGCGATTGTGACGGGGGTTGTAACAATGGCTTATGCTGTTTATAAGTATTGGAATTAGTTGTTTTTTATGAGGGCGGGCAATTGCAGGCGGGATGTCTGCGCTACTGTTAAGGGTTAAATTTTAACCGCAGATAAACGCAGATGGACGCAGATAAGAAAAGGTTTTTTTACGCGACGGATGCTAACGGATGTGATATTAGGGGTTTTTGGCACCGGCAAATATTTTCGCGGCGCTAGGAGAAGCAATAAAACGCCAGTGCCAAGGTTCATAACTAATACCTTGGGGGTTATTTTCAGGAAAAGACAACTCAAACCCATATTCCTTAGCGTGTTTATTCAACCAGCGAAAGGCGTTTGTATTAGCAAACTCATAGGTAATATCTTGTTTAGGAAAATTGCCATCTGCTAAGTCTATTGCGTAGCCGGTGTGATGTTCACTATAACCGGCTGGGGCGCTTAATTTTGCTGCTTCTTCTGGGGAACCTCTGCGCTGTATTTGTGCTTGAAATAATGTTTCTTGATAGGCAATGGTGCGAAATCCTGAAACGGGTACTATCCAGACTCCTTCATCTCTGGCTGCATAAATCATTTTCATCAGGGCTAAGGCGGCTTCTGTGTGCATTTTTTCAAAGCGTTGATATTGTTTTTGGGCGTAGCTGCTGATGATTATTAGGTTATTTTGGTTGGCTTCTGGATAGGGAAAATGTCCGTATTTTGGTTCGGTTTGTGGGGGGAGAGTTTCTGGGGGGTTTGGGGGTTGTATGGCGGTTGGTGGTGGCGGTGGGGGTAGGGGGTTGGTGTTGGGTTTTAAAAAGTGGCTGGCGGCGTAAAGGTTGAGGGTGATTCCAACTACTATTAAGAGGCCGGCTAGGATAAAAGGCCAGCGTTGTTTAAGGTTTTTTAGGATGTTCATACCAGAACGGATTTTGATGGTTTTTTTTAACCGCAGATGAACGCTGATGAACGCTGATGGGTTATTTTTTTTACTGGATAGGGTGTTATTGGTTTATAACTTCTCGGTTGGCTATTTTCCAGGTTCCGTTTTCTCGAAAGAAGCTAAAGCGATAGGCATTGGAATTTTGTTTTGAGTTGTCGAAATTACCATTAACGTAGAGGGTAAGTTCTTCGGTAATTATGATTTCTATTTCGGCTGTGGTTTCTGTGGCGTTAAAGTAGCCGGTGGGGTTGGCGTTTTGTCTACCATAGCGGTAGTAGGCGTTCCTTTGTTGCAGCCAATCGATTGTGCCGTCTGGCCCAAGGATGTCTTGATAGGCTCTGCCGGTGACTAATGTGGCGGCTAGTTGCCGGTTATATGGTGGGGCAAATATTTGGCTTTTTGCTTGTAAGTATTGGTTGATTAAATTGAGGGCTTGTTGTTGGGTTAGGGGGGTTAAATTTGGGGTTGTGGGTGTGCTTTGTGAGGGAGTTTGAATTTGGTTAACTGTTGAGGAGTTGTTGGGGGATTTGTTTGTAGCAAATATGGCGACTATTCCTATTAAGGTGAGTGATGTTCCGATGGCAAATGCTATTAGGGGGGTTTTATCTTTTTGGGGTTGTGTTGTGAGTGGAGGGGATATAACGGTTGGGGTGAGGTAGGGTGAGGGGGGTGGTAGGGGTGCGGGTGCCGGTGGGATGATTGTGGGGGCGGTGTTGAGGGCTTGGCGGACTGCTTCGGCGCTGTTGTAACGTTCCCAGGGGTTGAGTGAGAGCATTTTGTTTAAGACTTGTGTGAGTTGGTCGCTTACCAGTTTCCAGGTTTCCCAGTCCCAGGTTTGGGTTTGCGGTTGGTATAGCACTTGTAGGGGTTTGCCGGTGAGGAGTGTTACTATAGTTATTGCTAAGCTGTATAGGTCATTTTCGATGGTGATATCTCCTTGGGGGGGTGGCGGTGGTGGGGGAATTTGTAGGTTTCTGACTTGATTTATTAGGGGAGTTTCTGGGGTTTCTATTCCTAGCTGTGTGAGGAGGTTTTGGAGGGTTCCAAAGTTGGTTAAAACCGGCCTATTGTCGAAATTTTTTAAGAGGATAGTGTTAGGGGAAATATTTCCATGAGCGATATTTTGGCTGTGAATGTAGGTGAAAATTGGTAAAATTTCGTTGAATAATTGAATGGCTGCTTGTTCAGATATGGGGGGGTGGTTGTAATTTTGATAGGTTTGTCCGGGGATATGGGGTAAGATGAGAAATAGCCGGTCTTCTTGCCAAAGGTAATCTTTTAAGGCTTGAATTTGTGGGTTTTGCAGGTTTTTTAGGTGGTTTAATTCTGTTTGAAAGCGGTTTTGGGCTGCCGGTATTGCATCTGGGTTTCTGGCAATATATTCTTTGATCTGATAATTTTCGCTGTGGTTTAAATCTGTGGCTAGGTAAATTCTCTCAAAATTGCTTTCTTTGAGAAGCTGTTGTATTTGATAGTTTTCGTGAAAAATTGAATTTATTTCAAGGGGGCTAGACATAGGTATTTCCGTTAGATTTTATTTTTGCTTGGTAGTTTAGCACTACTCAGAAAAGTAAGTTTTTATCTTTGGAAAAATTTAAGATTTGGTTGCAATAAAAATTCACACATATTTTGATGTTGAGGGATTGACGGGCTGAGAATTTCTGATACTATGTTTCTATACTTGGTTTTCGCTGCTGGGCAAAGAAAGCCGGTTTCTGAGAAAAATCTTTGATTTCAAGCAGATATCTGGGAAGAAAGCCGGTTTCTGACCATTCTGGCGCAGTATTTGTGAGAGGCAGTTATGCAATTAAAGCTTTATGTAGAAGAAATACAAAAAACCTATACTCTGAATCCGAATAAGGAATATGTGGTAGGGAGTGGTTCGGATTGCGATTTGCCTTTGGCTAATGCGAGTGTGGTGGCACCTAAACATTTAAAGTTTAGTTTTAATCAAATGGTAAATGTTTGGTATATCTACGATTTGGGAAGTAGTAGGGGGACTTTTGTAAACAATCAACAAATTACTGAATATGCAATTAGAGAGCAAACGCGAATAGCTGTTGCTGGTGGGATTTTTTTGGTGGCGACGCCGCAGGGGGGAAATATTACGCCTCCACCGCCGGTTTATTCGCAGCCGATTTATTCGCAGCCGACATCTTCTGGGAGTAGTTTACCGAGAACACAAGTTAATAATCAGCCGGTTTCTTCAAAGGTTTTGACTTGGAAAGAATATGTGAATCAACAGGTGGAGAAAGAGGAGAATTTTTTTGTCCGTTTTATTAAAAGGTTTTACTTAGTAACGGGGTTTCGTAATACGCCTTGGGTACGCGCTTATGGAGAAACCGGCTTTAATGCGTTTGATGGTTATATTATTCCTGATTTTAAAGAGCCGGCGGCAAATATAGCCTTTGGAATTGAGGAAAAATTAGGCCAGTTAAAGAAATACGAAGATACCGATTTTTTGGTTGCTAAATTAACGGATGCTCATATTGCAGATTCAGCGACGCAATCTTTTTTAGGGGTGGAATTATTTCCTATTCAGCGCGGGGGAAGAGGAGATTATCGGCGGTTTGGTGTTCTGTCTTATCATCGAGTTAGGACTTATTTACTGGTTGAAAATTATGGGTCGGATTTGTTTGTGAGTTGGGTGACTCGTTTTGAACCTGATCCGACGCCGGTGTTGCCGTATTTGTGGTTGGCTTTGTGCTTGTTTTTTAATTTTATTGCTCTTTTTATTCCTGGTGGAAACCCGCTTCTTATAATCGCTTTTCCAGCTTTTTTATTATGGCTAATATATTATCTTTTAGTCCCTGCTCTTATGCAAGAAACTGGAGTACCTCCTAAAAAATCCAATGGAAGGTTTTTTATAATTCTTACTTTTGGTTTTATTTTAACTATTCCTTTTGTGATTCCTCCCATATTATTTTTGCTCTTAATAAGACAATTAAGAGAACAAAATACAATAGCTTAGTTTATTTTTGAAGAGGTAGATCAAATGGAAATAATCAGTTGGTTGGCTGGACTAGGTAGTTTGGTTCCAATAATTGCGGCTGTGCTTCTAATTTTCTTTTTGAGACAGCGCAAAGGGCAAGAGTTAGATATTCCGCCACTGGATTTAGTGGATGCGAAAAAACTGGATGACATGGTGGCAAAACAGGTGGAAGAATACCTGAAACCGCTATTACAAAATAAGGGCTACAACGAGGAGCAAATCAAGGAAATTTTAACTCGGACTTCTTTGGGTGGTAAACCATTTCGGCGATGAGGAGAAATATATAAACAATGCTGTCACCTCTTTTTTCCCTTCAGCAAATTGAACCTAATACCCCTGCTTCCCAACTGTGGCAAGCGGCAAAACTTTGTTTAAAATTAGGGAGAATTAATCAATCGCTGACGCTGGCTTACAGTGCAGCACAAAAAGACCCAAATCAGCCACAACTTTACAGAAATTATTATATTGAAGCGGTTAAATTGGGGGCTGAATTTGCGGAAGAAATCGGAGATTATCAAAGGGCGAGTTATTATTGGGAACAGTTAATCCAACAGGTTCCTCAAGATGGGGAGGCGTGGTATGGGTTGGGTATTGCGAAGGCAAATTTAGGTGATTATGGGGGTGCGGAAAGGGCGCTTTTGCGGACGTTGGAAGTGGTGCCGAGTCATCAAAAAGCACGGATGCAGTTGAGTAAAATTCAGCAGATAATGAAGGGGTGAAAGTTATGGTTTTAGAAACCGGGTGATGTTTCGTTATTTTGCTCGTTTGACTGAGAAATATAGGTTGCCGGTTTATCCTATTGCTGTGCTTTCTTTTAATTCGCCGCGCACAGTGCAGCCGAAAGTTTATCAAGTAGCTTTTCCTAATAAGGTGGTGTTGCAATTTGACTATGATGTAATTCAGTTAAATCGTTTGAATTGGCGAGATTTTTTGCGACAACAAAACCCCGTAGCCAGCGCGTTGATGGCTAAAATGAATATAGAGCCGAGTGATCGTCTTCAGGTGAAGTTAGAATGTCTGCGTCTGCTGGCAACTTTGCGTTTAGATCCGGCAAGAATGACCTTAATTTCTGGGTTTATTGACACTTATTTACGCCTGAGTGCTGAGGAAGAAAGCCGGTTAGAATCTGAGATTGCTACAATGGAACCAGTTCAGCAAGAGGTAGTTATGGAAATCGTCACAAGTTGGATGGAAAGAGGGATAGAACAAGGATTACAGCAAGGAAAGCAATCACAAACTTTGGCGCTAATTTTCCGCCAACTTCCCCGCCGAATAGGTGCTATTAATCCTGAATTGGAGCGTCATATTCGCTCTTTAGCGGTGCCGCAGTTAGAGGAATTAGCAGAGGCGTTGCTAGATTTTTCAAATGAGGCTGATTTAGTTAATTGGTTGCAGCAAATTTCTGAGGAAGCACCGGCGGAATAATTCAGCTAATTTTGACTCTCTAAAATTTCTTTAATTCGCTTTTTGAATTCCCGAACCGCCGAACGCTGTCCTAGGGTTTTACTTTGCTCAATAAAACCGGCCACTTCCGCCACCGGCAAAAAGGGAAACGCCAGGCTTTTTTCTGAGGGTTGATATTCGCCTTCTATGAGTTGATAAATTTCCAGCTTTTGATTGCGATATCGCCACAATTCAGGAACTCCCAAAGAAGCATAAATGGTGAATTTGTTCAGAGAAGAACTGGTAAAATCTGACTCTATTGCTAAATCAGGCGGGGGGTCTGCCGGTAAATTAATGTCATCTTTAGCTCTGACTAAAGCTTCATTTTGAATATAAAAGCAGCTATCAGGCTCGATAAAACGGCTTAAATCTTCGCGTTTTAAACTCAAAGCACCGGCTTTCATTACCTCAATTTCTAATTCATCAGCTATGGCTTCAATAAAGCTTTCTAATAACCCTTTAGGAATTTCATGCTGTATAAGTGGCATCCTGATTTCTAACACTCCTCTATCGTAAGCAAATCTGGTGGCGCGGTCTTCGCCTACCTCTGCTAATAATGCCATAAAAGTTTGCCAACTAACTCCCATTAAAACCACTGTTTTTGGAGAGTCAATTTGCTGTACTTCTGGATTTGGTACTGCTGTTACCATTTTACCGGCCCTCGGTAATTTTTAAGATTTTATTTATTTATTATAACCCCAAAAGCTGTAAAATTAAAAGCAAACCAAAGGAAAATTTAATCTCATGGTATTAGCCTTAACAAAATGGGAAACAAGCAGCGCTCCTGCTGTGGCAATTGAACCCACAGAACAGCAAACAATAGCAGTATTTTGGGGGGCAATTATTCCAGCGATTCCCGATTTAATATCCCTGGAAATTGCCCGCACCGGCATGAGTTATGACACAGCATTAAATCAACTTTTAGAAACCCAAAAACGCTGGATAAAACAACTACATGGAGAAAGCCGGTTTAGCCTTTCCCTACGCCTAATCACCACCGGCAACCCAGAGGAAAATTTAATCTTTGGCATCCTTGGTAAAACCACCGGCCAAAACGAAAGCGAAACTCTTTTTGCAGCCCGAAATTTTTATAACAAAATCCGCGATACCTTCCCCACCGGCTACCCCCTACAACCATGCCGCGAACCTGAACAATTAACCGAATTACGATTACCATTTTTGCCGGAAAATAGCGGAGAATTTCGCCGGCCCCTCACCCCAATGCCAACCATCACCAGCGCCGATATTCCCGACAGCATTGGTGTAAGAATTGACCCTTGGATACCCAACACCGGCAACTTTCAAGAACTCTTCCGCGCCCTTATTTCCCACCCCACACCCGCCGCAATTGCTATTAACTTGCAACCCACTTCCCTCAATCGAAACGAAGCCCTTTATCTTGCCGAACAAGCCCGTTTATATGCCAATATTGCCACAATAACCCGCAGCGAAGGCTCACAAAATCGCATTATTTCCAGCAACATTAGCTATCAAGAAAAACTTGTGGAAGCCGAACTCGCCTCTCAAGCTTGGACACGCTTACAAACAAGCTGGCAAACCGGCTTTGAAATGACCGTCAGCTTAATCTCTGAAACTGACTTACCCCAATCAGTAATCAGCGCCTTTCAAAGCGCCATAGATGGCAAAATTGAGCGAGAAAATCAGCCGCGTGGGACGGGAATTATTATCCTCACTCAAAGCGAAGCTCAAAAAATGGCAGTGCTACAAAATTGGGCTGATCTAACTTTTAATAAATGGGCAAATAACTATGAATTAGACCGGCTTCCCTGGCTATTTAGCCCCGAAGAAGTGCATAGTTTATTTCGGCTTCCAATTGCTGATAGAAACGGCGTTTGGGGTTTACCATCTGCTGCCGGTGCCACCGATGCCAGACGGCCTCAAAAAATCAGTGAAACCGAACCAGAAATCTCTATTGGTTCATTACATTTAACCAAAAAACAACTCACTCAGCACTTATTAATTAGCGGCGTTCCGGGTAGTGGTAAAACCAATACTTCTCTTTATTTATTAAACACTTTATGGCAACAACATGGCATTCCTTGGATGGTTTTAGAGCCGGCCAAAACCGAATATCGCGGCCTCAAAACCGTTCCTGCTTTTAAAAATGACCTGCTAATTTTTACTTTGGGAGACGAAAGAATTGCCCCTTTTAGATTTAACCCTTTTGAAGTGCCAAAAGGCATAAATTTAGACAGCCATCAAGGAGCTTTGCTAGACTTATTTTCTGTCTCCATGAGTATGTGGGGACCCCTGCCAAATGTCGTCGAACAATTAATTCAAGAAGCTTACAAACGTAAAGGTTTTACAATTTTAGGAGATAACAGCCAACTTACACCGCCTCGCTTTTCTGATCTGGCATCTTTGATTTCTGAAATTGTGCCGAAATTAGGCTACAAAAAAGAAACCACTGATGACATAACGGCTGCTATTTCTGTGCGACTTAACAAATTTTGTCGCGGTGCTTTGGGGCGGATGCTCAACACTACAGAATCGATTTCTTTTGATGAATTGATGCAAAAGCCGGTGGTTTTAGAAATGAGCCAAATTACTAATAGCGACGACCGGGCTTTTATTATGGGTTTAATTCTCAATCGTTGTTATCAATATTGGATGACAAGACGACATGAAGCCACCGGCGAACTCAAACATTTAATGTTAATAGAAGAAGCCCATAACCTCTTAGCAAATGCTTCTGAATTTACAAATCAAGAACAAGCAAATCCCAAAGGAAAAGCAGTAAAAAACTTTGCTAATATGTTAGCAGAAGTGCGAGGCTTTGGTCAAGGAATTGCTATCGCTGAACAAAATCCATCTGGGTTAGTTCCTGATATTATGGTCAACACAAATATCAAAATAGCTCATCGCATTGTAGAGGCAAAAAATCGGGAAGCTTTGGGGCGTTCGATGTTGCTAACTCCCCAGCAAGAAAAATCTCTAGCGGCTCTAGGAACCGGCCAAATGCTGTATTATATTGGCGGTCAACCTGAACCCAGCCTCACCAGCAGTCCCAATTTTAAAGATCACCCCAATAACAAGTTTAATCCCCGTCTGCAAGATGAAGAAATTAGGCAATTTTTCCAGCAAGAATTTATGGCAAAACAGCCGACAATTTATGCTCCTCCTGCCGGTTGTCCAGCCGATGAAGAATCAGCTTTTTGTATCGAACAAGGCGCAGACTTGGTAAAAGCTTTGTGGGAAGAACCGCAATATAAATCTATCAAATCAAGCTTGATTTTACAACTTTTGGCGGCTCCTTTTGGATTGTCGGTGATGGAGATATTACGGCCAATTTTGGGTAAAATTTTAATAGAACGGGGAGCTAATCATCTCAATGCAGAACAAGTGGAAAATATCCTTAAAAGTGCGATTTCGTTTTTAGCTTTGGAAGCGGTACAAGAAAAAGCAAAAGTGCATGGATGGTTGGGCCGGCAAACTCAACACGCTCACCGGCTTTTGGTGAATGCAATTTTTAATTCCACGCCTGAAAATACGGGCAGGTGGGTGAATCTTTGCCGAATTCCTAATCATTTGTTAGACTTAGGATTACCGCATCCAGAGTATGCTAAATGTGAGGCTCCGGGGGTGTTTCGGTATGAAAATAAAATCATGCTGGCCGGTGATCGTAGCTTTTTTAAAAAGGCCATGAACGATAAGGCAAATACCCCGGATCTTGCTTTGAAAAAATGGGTAGCTACAGCCCCAGTTTTTCCTTATTTGAGTGAGCCTTTGCAACGTTCTTTGTTAACTTGTTTAGCAATTCAGTTAACTGAAAATAAACCTAGCCAACACTTAAAGGCTTTTCTGTCTTGATTGGTCGCTAATTTATCCAAATTTAATTAGGAGAAAAACTCATGTCTATGGAAAGCTTTCCCAAACCGAAAAAAACGCCAGAACAAAACCCAACGACAGCCGAAGGAAGTCCGGGGGAACCCAAACCACCAGCCGCAGTAGAGCCAAACATTGACGATTCTATCCAGCAAAATGAAGAGCAAGGAATTGGGGAAAACGGCGCTTCTCCCATTGCAAATGATACCGGAGATTCGAGAATAAGATACACAGATCAGCCTGGAGACTTCACCCCAGAATTATTTGAGGAGATGAGAAACGAATATGGAGGCACCGGCAATCAATCTGAGTCACATTCTCCTAGTGAGCAAAACTATGATGATTTGGCTTCAATTTATGGCAGTGATGGTAATAGATATGATGAGGGTAGCTATGATGCCGGTGAGGATACAAGTGAGACCGGCAGTAATTTTTAAAGCTAGATAAAAAGCCGATTTTTTTATTGAAATAAGAGGAATGACTGGGATATTTTGAGCATTAAATTAATCATTCATTCCTTATCTATTCACAATCAAGATTCACAAATCCGCCTGTCGGTTTATATCGAAAGGTGGATGAGTTTATTTTCGAGGTTTGTTAAACTCAAAAACAATAACAATAGAACGCTCTTAAAAATTATGGCTTCCTCAACAAAACTCAAAGGTTTAGAGTTAATTGATTGTGCAAAAGCAAATGCCGCACAGGGAATACAAGCCGCCGCCGAATTATGCGGATATGGAGATGATTTGAATACGTTTAAGGGTGAATTAAAGCACGCTTGCGATAATATTGGTGTGCAAATTCACGAGTTAAGTGATTTAATTACAGATCAACAAGCGGTGATCCAAAGAGGCGGAATTGAAGTGGCGCCGGATACGCCATCTGAGCTTTAATTTGTGAAGGTAGCGGCTGGCAATCTCCAGTGGAGCAGGCGTCCCGCCTGCGATTGCTACATCAAAAGCAGGCGAGACGCCTGCTCCACTCGGAGTCTTCATCTGCGGTTAAAAATGACCCATAACTAAGAACGATTGAGCATTTTATCTAACACATTGTGGGTAATTTGTTGAGCAGCCAAATTAAGGCGAGAGGTGCGTAATTGGGGGGCATTAAAATCATCCAATCCCCAACTCCATTGTATAGTGCCGGTGGCAAAAACAATAGCTCCTGAATCAGCGGTATAAAGGGTGGTGTTGCTGTATCTTGTACCGCCTTTATGTGGGTAGGGAGAATGGCAAACGCGAATCAAATTTTTAGGAGCATTTCCATAGATTCTGTCAACTTCATAACCTAAAAGTCCGGCAAGTTTATCGCCTTTTTTGAGGCCGGTATTTGCTAATAGCCATTCGGGTGCATCATCAAGGGTGATATCTGCATCAACTGGGAAGGTTTCATACATAACTCCAATGAGGGCATCTTCGGGCCGGTTGAGGGGTTCCTTTCGCCAAAGGGTGGTGATTCTTTTTTCGCTAAATTCGTCTTGAACTCGCCAAAATGGGTCATTTGGAGCCATTTCTTTATAGCTGACAATAGTGCGGTTACTCTCGCCGGTGATGCGGCTAGGTTCGAGGCGTATTTGCCAGAAACAAGTATTAGCAGAAAAAAAGCCTAAATTAATTCCTTGATCTCTGGCATTTTCGATGTTTTCTCGCATATCATAGGACCAATATTCATCGTGTCCAACAGATAGAAAAACTTTGTGTTTTAAGAGCAATCTTTTATTAAAATGGGTGTCGATGTTGGTGCAGTAAGTTACATCATAGCCTTCTTTTTCCAGCCAGCGCACCATGTTGTATTCCCAACCGGCACTTGAGACTTTATTTGCCGGTTGCAAATTGGTTAAAAATTCCCCCGCACCGACACCATAGGCTGCTTTATAATTAGGGCTTGCAGCGTAGGGCCGGTTGAAGGAAACTTTATAAGCTTGTTTCACGGTACTATTCCAGCGATAAAGCGATTTTTCGCCCCAATTGTTATAAGCTTGAAAGGTGGTAACACTGGATTGAAATAAAATATCTGAGGGGCGAAAATTGTCACGAACAACAAACATGATATAGCTTTGTTTGTTGGATTTGTTGCCGGTGAGTTTAGCTAAATAAACGCCGCTTACCCAATCATCAGGAATGGTTAAAATATAAGGGTTTTTCCAGTCACATTCAATTAAGGCTGAGCCTTCATCTTCGAGGGGTGGCGGTTGTTGAATGCCGGTGAGGTTTATGGGTTGGGTGATGAGCCGGCCTCCATCGCCATTATACCAGCCCATACGGAATATTTCCAGGGTATAATTAGGGTCTTTGGTGTTAACAAATAGTTGAATTTCTTTGCCAATATTGACGCTGGTGAGGTTGGCGTAACCTTCAATTTCGTGGTTGATGGCGGGGTTGGTGAGTTGCCATTCTTTGGTGCCGGCTTTTTGGTTTTCTAGGATTATGGGGTTGTTGGGTTTTGGTTGGGTATAGGCGGGAATTTTGGAGAGGAAGGGGGTTGTTAGTCCGAAAAGGAAGGATTTTAGGAAGGTGCGGCGAGAGGGGATCATAGAAAATTTTACTTAAATTTATGAGAGTGGGTTGGGCGGGAAAACGAAACCCAACCGACACTATTTAACCACACCGGCACACCTTCACACTCATATCACTACTCGCACTCACCAAGGTTTTCCCATCAGGACTAAACGCAACTTTTGACACTTTTTCTGTATGTTCATCTAAAATTTGTAGCAACGCGCCGGTGTACATTTCCCAAAGTTTTACAGTATGATCACTACTCCCCGTCGCTATAATTTCTCCATCAGGACTAATAGCAATTGAATGAACTGCCGAGGGATGACCTTCTAATTTTCGCAACAATTGGCCGGTGGGTAAATACCAAACTTTCACCTTTCCATCTTCCCCGCCAGTTACTAAATTGTTGCCATCCGAACTTATCGCCACTGCATAAACTTTTGCCGGTTCTTTAATTGTATGAAAAACCTCTCCCGAAGGAAGCCGGCGTAACTGAATTAAACCCTCTTCTTCTATTTCATCTTCTGCACTTGATGCCATTCCTGCCGTGACTAAAATATCGCCTTTAGGACTAATGGCCACCGCGTAAATGACATCCGGCCCTAAATCATTTAATAATTCCGCTTTCGGCAGTTTCCAAATTTGAATTGAGCCGGTTTCATCCACCGGATCTTCCCCCGCACTTACCATGATTTTACCATCAGCGCTAATCGTCACACAAGAAGCCCAAAAAGATGTTTCTAGGGTGCGAGTTTTTTCTTGAGTGCGTAAATTCCACAGTTCAATATTCGCATTAGCAACAGCTAATAATTCTCCATCGGGGTGAATAGCAAGATCCGCAATTGCCATCGCCTCAGAATCAATATCAAAATTATGTAATTCTGTCCCGTTTTCCAAATTCCAAAGTTTAATTTCTTTACAACTTCCCGATGCCAAAATTTTACTGGCAGAATTAATCGCCAAACAAGTTACCGCGCTTTTATGCCCTCTCAAAATATTGGTTAATCGCCAAGCTCTGCCTCTGTGAGAAGGCTCTGCATAAATTGGCTGTTCTGAGTATTCTTCTATTTCTTCTGTTTCCTCAGCCTCGAAAATTTCCGCCATTTCTTCAAGTTTTTCTAGTTCTTCTTGATGGCTTATTTTTTCTTCAGCTTTTTTCCTCTTCTGGCTACCGGCCTTTTCTGGGAAACCATCCACCGATTCTTGTAAATCAAGCATTTGATTTCGCAGTTTAATAATCCCCTCCCGAATAGGATTTAAGTCTGGCATTTCCGCCATAATTTGGCGATTTTTTATTAGTTCAGGAATGTTTAAAATATCTGCGGAAAGCCGTCCTAATGCAGATTGAATGCCGCTTAAATCTACAGGAGACGAAGTTTGACTTGGCGTAGAAAGTTTCTCTAACGCAGCTTGGATTTCACTTAAATCTATTTCCGGCTGCACGTTCTGAGGCTCAGCTTCTAAACGCTCTTGAATTTGAGCAAGCTTTGTATTAATTTCTTCTAATTGCTGAATAACCGACTTTTGAAAATTCTCAATAATACGACTTTGCAAAGTTCCTGAGACAGCAGCAACTCCATCTGAAAGCAAAACTAAAGCAGCTTCAAGCCGGTTAAAATCAAAAGCCGGTGTAGAAATAGAACTTTCTTCTAAATTGCGGCTTTGTTGCGTTAATTGTTGCTGCAACTGAGCAAAAGCAGCGCCAATCATTTCCAGTTGCCGTGATGACGTTGTATTAACCAATTCTGCCAATTTATCCAGCGAATCTTGGCTATCTGCAAAATCGCTAATTTGTAAGGCTTCTCGCTGGATTTCTACCCCGGCACCCCCAGCCATTGAATTTTGTAACCCTCCCAGCATTTGATATAAAATTGTTTGCTGGCTTTGCAGTCTTTCAATTTCTGCAAATAAACGGGTTAAATCTTCCCTGAATTCCAAAGATTGATTATCTTGCCTTTGTTGTGCCAGCGCATCCAAAACACCCAAAACAGCAATTCTTAACTCTTCAATTTGGCTTCCAAAATTAGAATTCAACTCCCCCACTGTCGCTGTATAATTGGCTGGTTGACTCTTCAATAACCGGCTATTTAACTCCTCAAGTTGCGCTTGCACCGGCGCCAAAGACGGCAGACGTTGACTTGCAAGGTTTTGCAAATTATTCTGCAAAGCTCGTAACTCGCGCCCCTGCACTGTCATTTCACTTTGCAAGTAAGACATCGCCTGAGCCAAGTCAGAGATAGCTATACGCACAGGTTCACCAGATGCCGGATCGGCAGCTTGCCGGCGCATATATTCCATATCCGCAAGAATTTGGCGTTGAAGCTGCACGATTTCACCCCCGCCACGCGGCAAACGTTCCAAAGCACGCCGGTTTGCCAAATTCAATAGCAATGACAAAGAAATCGGAGTAGCCGCATAGAGAAGTTGCTGATTTGCCACAGCAATTGCCGTCCCGATAATTGAACCGGCAATCGAAGCATATTCAGCAATAATTAGCCAATTACCATTATTTTGCATTTATCTTATTTAACTTATCCCCAGTTGTAATTTTAAACTGTTTTTACCGAGTTTTGCTGCTCAGTTTGTAATTGTTTTACCTGCGTTACTAACCGCTGTAAATAAGGCTTAACAATATTTTGGTTTTTCTCTTCCAACTCTTCAAGACGCCGGCGTAAATCCTCAATTTGTTCTTGTTGATTTGCCTGAATTTGCGTAAGAAACTCCTGAATTTCCTCGCCATTATTTTCTGCCGATGAAATTGTCGCTGCATTACTCGCCTGAGCAATTCTTTCTTGCATCAGCAAAAACTGCACATTCATTCTTTCCCAGTCTGCATGAGTCAGAGCATCAGTTTGCAAACGTTCTGTCAAAGAGCGCAACTCATCAAGGGATTGATGAATCGGGTTAAGATCCACCGGCTCCCCATGACTTATTCCTTGCACTTGTTCTGCAAAATAATGCCTAATTTCCGCCAACGCCACCGCCGTACTATCTTGCAACTCAGCAACCGAACGCTGCAACTGTATAATTTCCTCTTGAAAATTTGGAGTTGCTTCTAACAATTCCGGTGTCGGAGAAAAAGGAAACAACGCATCAAAATTAGAAGTAATTTCCCCCGTATTTGTCACTGGTGGAAGTTGAGATTTTTGCGTTATTCGAGAACGATTAATTAAATTCAAAGAAACCGCCATCGTCAGAGGAAGCGCCGCCAAAATAACCTGCTGAGAAAAAGCCGCCGCCACACTTCCGACAGCAGATAAACACACCGAAGCATACTCGGCAATTTCCAGAGGCGCGTGCCGGTGGTGCGGATGAGTTAAAGACTTCTGAGTTTCTGTACTTTCCATAATCTCAAAATTGGTAGTGCTTCCCCAAAATTTTAAGCCGAATGCGTCATTAATTTTACTTTCCCTTTTAAAAACCACACAAAGATTCAAATTCCCCCATTGAACTCTTTCTGTCTGCCGGCCAAATTTCCCTCACCCGCAAGTTCACCCAAAGCGTTAAGCTAGAAATCCAACTCTTAGTAACAGATATCCTTTTGTTTATCACACTTTAATCCATGAGTCAACATCCCACAATCTTTTCTTTTTTTGCCGGCACCGGCTTTTTAGATTTAGGCTTTGAAAACAGCGGTTATAATATCGCCTTCGTCAACGAATATTTCCCCCCATTTATGGAAGCCTATAAATATTCAAGACAAAACCTAAACCAACCTCTACCAAAATACGGTTACTACCAAGGAAGCATCACCGATTTTCTCACAGGAGAACCCCAGCAAAAACTCAAAAAATACATCAAGAATGCTAAACAAAATAGCGACATAATCGGCTTTATTGGCGGCCCTCCTTGCCCCGATTTTTCAGTTGGTGGAAAAAACAAAGGCAGAGAAGGCGATCACGGAAAACTTACCGGTTCCTATATTGCCTTAATTTGTCAATTAGAACCCGATTTTTTCTTATTTGAAAACGTCAAAGGGTTGTGGCGTACAAAAATTCATCGCGCCTTTTATGACGAACTCAAACAGGAATTAGAAAACACCGGCTACCTCTTAACAGAAAGACTCATCAACGCCATCGAATACGGCGCACCCCAAGACAGAGAACGCATCATTTTAATCGGCTTCAAAAAAGAATTATTAACCAGCAAAGGCATGGAAACCTTACAGGTCGGAGCATTTCCTTGGGAAAAACACATCCTCTACCCCAGACAAAAAGTTTTCACTTATTCTTGGCCCCAAACTAACACTTTTGAAGAAAATTCAACCCTACCTTTTCCTAAAAATATCCCCGAAAAATTAACCGTTGAATACTGGTTTAAAAAAAATGATGTTTTAAACCATCCCAACGCTCAGCAATACTTCCAACCAAGAGCAGGAATTAAACGTTTTGCCTCCGTTGATGAAGGCGACGACTCCAAAAAATCCTACAAACGCCTTCACCGTTGGCGCTATTCTCCCACCGCGTGTTATGGAAATAACGAAGTACACCTACATCCTTACAAAATTCGCCGGCTTTCGGTTGCAGAAGTTTTAGCCATTCAATCTTTGCCCAAAGACTTTGTTTTACCTCCCCATTTATCCCTCACTAACCTATTCAAAACTGTAGGCAATGGTGTACCCTATTTAGCATCAAAGAAACTGGCTGAAACCATCCTTGACTTTTTGGCGCTAAACAAATGAAACTCACTGCTTCTAATATTGTAAGAGCGATTGGGGATTTGCCAAGAAACCGGGTATATCATTATATCAACCCGCAAACTAAAGGGAACATTGAAATTTTCAATGTTGTTTACCCAGAAGGGCCAATAGTTATAAAGCGTTACGATCCAGCCAAAGGTCAATCATCCTTGACAGCAAAAGAAGAGTCTATTTCTTCTCAAATGATTTGGCGGATCGCAAATGCTTTTACCCCCAATTATCCCATACAATTTGACCGAGTGCTTGGATCTAGTTATAACACTCGGTCAGTCTTAGAAGCACTCCTTGCTCACACCCCACAATTCTACTTTTGCTATCCAGGGAGAGTTGAAATAATCAACTCTTCCTCTCAAATTAAAAGCGGTCATAAACATTTAATCTGGTGCCCAGAAAATCCCCACGAACTCGCCATTATGCGGGAGAAAAAAACACAACTTGTTATTTCTGAAGTGCCGGTGGAAGTCGTTTATGATTCTTTAAGTTTTCCTGAATCTTCAATTCAAAAAATAGACATTAATGTTCAACGTCGGCATTCTCAGATGCAAATTGCTTTAATTATGATCGGCAAGCAATTAGGTTATAGAACTTGGATTGCACAGAATGACCGAAGTATTCTCTATAATAATCAAAAAATTGGCGAAATGGAAACCGTCATCCCCTCGCTTAAAAATGAAAAACTCATTTCCATATTTGAAGAAGCGCGGAAAGTAGCTCAATTAATAGATTGCATCTGGTTTAAAAGCGATAAATTCATGCCCGCTGTTATTGAAGTCGAACACACCACAGGAGTTACCAGCGGTTTAACTCGCATGAAAAACCTACAAGATGCTTTACCGCCTTTTCAAACTCGCTATGTTATTGTTGCGCCTGATGAAGATAGAGAAAAAGTCATCAAAGAAGGCAACCGGCCTCAATTTCATTCCCTGAATATCAAATATTTTCCCTATTCAGCCGTAGAAGAATTGTATGCACTTTGCCATCGCCGAAAATTGCGAGGAGTCACAGAAGAATTCCTCGATTGTTATATAGAATCTGTTTTAGCAGCTTCTTAAAAAATCAGAAATACCCATTCGTCGAAACCGGCCCTCACAACATCCCCATAACTTACGCCAATATCAAAGAAACCTCCACAATATTTGACAATTTTATCTACCAAACCATCTCCCTTACCGGCCTCAATTTCAAATAACCCTCACTCCTGCACCAAAAACTCCACCCTGGGCACCAAAGGATCTTGCACAATACCCACCCCAGCAAACCCCCAACGCTTCAACAAACCCTTAACTTGAGTTGTCGAAATCGACTCTACCGCAAACTTATCCGCCACATCCTTACCATGCGTATTCAAATAACTCAACGCATCATAATCCTCCTTAAACATCAACAAAAACCCCTTCGCATCATCCAAACTTGGATGCGCCGCCACATAAGCCCCATCAACCTTTGAACGAATCAAATAATAAAAATCCGACATTTCAACACCCCTATCTTTTTACTTCAAATCTTCCAACTTAATACGCGGATCAGCAACCTTTAACAACAAATCCGCCAACAAATTACCCACAATTAACATTAACGCACCCATCATCAAACTCGCCATCACTAAATACAAATCCTGCGCCGTCACCGCCTGCAAAATAAGCCGGCCCAAACCAGGCCAATTAAAGAAAAACTCCGCAATAAAAGCACCCCCCAACAACCCCGCAAACTCAAACCCCAACAACGTAATTAACGGGTTAACAGCATTCCGCAAAGCATGAACATAAATCACCCGATTTTCTGGCAAACCTTTCGCCCTAGCCGTGCGAATATAATCTTGGCGCAACACATCCAACAACTGACCCCGCGTAATACGTTGCAACCCAGCAAAACTCGTAATACTTAACGCAATAGTTGGTAAAATCATGTGCCAACCCACATCTAAAATCTTACCCAAAAACGTCATATCATTATAATTAATACTCTTCATCCCCCCAACCGGAAAAAGAGGCGACGTATTTTGAGCAAAAAATAACAACAACAACGCCGTAATAAAACTAGGGAAACCCTGGCCGGCATAACTTAAAACCTGCAACACCCGATCCACCGTTTTATTTTGTTGAACCGCCGCCAAAATTCCCAGCGGAATTGCAATCGCCCAAGTTAGAATCAACGAAGAAATAGCCAACAACAAAGTCGCCGGAATTCGTTCCGCCAAAAGAGAAGAAACAGAACGCTGCGTTGCAAAACTTTGACCAAAATCCCCACTGCTAAGAATACGCCAAAGCCAGCGCCAATATTGCTCAGGCCAAGACTTATCTAAACCAAAATTCCGCCTAAATAACTCCAACGTTTCAGGAGAAATCTTTGGATTTTGGCGCAACGTATCCAAATAATCCCCCGGCGCCAACTGAATAATAAAAAAGCAAAGAATAGAAGCCAAAAATAGCGTAATCAAAGCCTGAAAAAGCCGCTTCAGCACATAGAGAAACATCTCACTAGCAAGCAGCCCGCGAACAGCATCTTTATTTAACCTAAAATCTAAATTCGCCATATTATTACTCACTAGAAATTAAGCTAGGGGGAGTATTGCGGGCAAGATGCCCGCGCCACAAGATGCACCGTACAGACGTTCTGGCAGAACGTCTCTACAAATCACCAAATTAATATTGAACCAAAGAAATAATCGGCACATCAGCCGGCAAATTTTGGCGTCCGTTTAAATCTACCAACTCCACGATAAACGCAAAACCAACCAAATGAGAGCCGGTTTGCGCCACTAACTGCGCCGTAGCCGCCGCCGTGCCCCCAGTTGCAATCAAATCATCCACAATCAAAACTCGACTACCCGGTGCCCAAGCATCTTGATGGACTTCCAGCCGGTCAGTACCATATTCAAGCGCATAATCAACCCCGTAAACAGCCGCCGGCAACTTACCACGCTTGCGAACCGGCACAAAACCCACACCCATCTTATAAGCCAGAGGCGTGCCAAAAATGAAGCCCCGCGACTCCATCCCCGCAATATAATCCACCCCCATATCCGCACACTTATCGGCCAAAATATCAATCGTATAACGCAAAGCCTGGGGGTTGCCTAGCAGCGTCGTAATGTCTCGAAATAAAATACCCGGTTTAGGAAAATCAGGGATATCGCGGATAACAGACTTCAGATCCATGAGTTTATTCGCTTAGGGATGGTTCAGAAAAAAAATGCCTAAAACTGACTAGCCCAGGCGTGCCGGTAGTGAAACCCTACCCACACCCCAGACGTCGTGCAAAGAAAAATCCTACACTACAATGGACATCCCTCACACATCCTCCACCAAAAAGGCAACCATCCGCCGCAAAACAGTGTCATTAAACTGCCAAAATCTTGATAAGATAATGTCTTTGTTTATCCCCGGATGCGGAAAATCCCCCTCCGAATTTGGGTAAAACCAAGCCAAAGGAAGATCCCAAGCAACGCAAATGAGAGAATAAGCTAAATACTAGAAGTGAAATATTTTTGTGTGAAAACCCTTATAAATTTCGCCCCCAAAAGACCAGTTGACCATCCCAGGCAGTCAATATGAACAGTCCCGTAACCCTAATGCAATCCAATAGTTCGCCACACCGGTCAACCCCGTTTATTTTAGACAGTTTGCCGAACCTGCCCTTCTCAGATGACGGTGCACCCCGCCGTACCCGAATGCAAATTGACCTGATGTTATTGGCAATTGAAGCCCTCAACCTCAGAGGTTCCGAAGATATTCTGGCAGCGGCAAAAGAACTTGAACTCGACGATATTATCAAAAACCGCGTCACCCTGTGGCGGATGCGGAGCACTAACCCCCTGCGCCGGTTTAGTCAACGCCGGCCCCTCACCCTCGAAGAAGCCAAAGCCCTCGTCCTCATCGGTTGTCATTTAACCAAGCGGCTTACCGTTCCTATCCGTCAGCTTTTGATGGACTATCAACAACTACGCCAAAAACAACTCCCCCTAGACCATCATCTGCGCTTATCAGACTATCTCGAACGCTTTCGAGTCCATTTTCGCTCTCGGATGAACCCCCGCCGTACCGCAGTGCTGGCCTACAAAACCGATGAAAAATTAAACGAATTAGCCCTAGAATTACTAGCAAAATTACTTTTCTGCACCGGCACGTCTGGAATGCAGCGTTTCTGGATCAGTCTGTTTGACGGTGAGGTGCTATGACCATTCAACGCCAGTATAGTTTACCAAATTGCACATTATTTCTCGAAGGACTCAGCGACGCACCGGCCCCTAACCCTACTGAGTTTCGGCCTTTGATGTCGATGCTGATCAACGCCGAATGCCGGTTTGCCGGTGTCTCACAAAGTCTTTCTGGAGGCCGAGAATTTTTTGAAGGTCTTGTTAAAGCTGTCTCAACCTATGCTCAACAATTCTTAAGCGGCGTTCCTCACCTAGACAAATCTAACAATTTACCGGCACCTGTAGAGTTACGGCCAAGTAGCGGAAATTTACACCGGCTCATTGTTCGACCCACCGATAAAGTCGGTAGCGGTTCTCCAATTGAACTTGATTTAACTACAGTACAGTTATTTGATTTAGTCGAAGCCATCGATCAATTCCTAGCCGACACCCGCACTTTACCAGAATTATCAGTGCCTCTGGTGCCGGTTTCCAAACGCGACATTCAAACCAGCGAACCCCTCGCCAAGCGAGCCATACCGGCAGCCATTGGTGTTTCCAGCTTAGCAGCAGCAGCTATCGCTTTTTCCTTCATGCCAATACCAGAAGTACGCCGGCCCGAAGAACCTCAGCCCCAAACCTCCAGCCAAACGCAAAATACCCCAAATGCTGTGGCTGCCGGTACTCCCGATCCCACTTCTTCTACACCACCGGCCTCAGAAGCCGGCACTCCAGAGCCAACTTCTTCTACACCACCGGCCTCAGATATCCAAACTACTCTGGCCAGTGTTCCCGAAATTACCGAGCCGGCTAAACTCGAAGACCTCAACAGCAAACTTTTTGACCAACTAGACAAAGAATGGCAGCAAAGAAATCTTGCTGAAGAATTAAGCTATCGCGTTACAGTCGGTGGAGATGGGGCAATTATTGGCTATAAGCCGGTTAACGACGCCGCCACCAATGCCAAAGAAACCCCCCTCTTAAACTTGCTTTATCTACCTCCGGGTGGCGGTCAAGCAACCCCCGAATCCTATGCCGATTTTAAGGTAGTATTTACGCCGCGTGGTGCGCTGCAAGTAAGCCCCTGGAAAGGTTTTAACCCCCCTCCCGCCCCCACTCCCACACCCACACCCACGCTTTCTCCAAGCCTCTCTCCCGCGCCATCTCCAACGCCGACCACTTCCTCCTCTGGCTCAGAAATTACCGATCCTGCTCAGCTTGAATCTTTGCAACAGCAACTTTACGGACAAATTCACGACAATTGGAAAACCAAACCTTCTTTTGAGCGGGAGTTAACTTTTAAAGTTGGCATTTCTTCGGACGGCAAAATTGTTGAGTATGAGCCTCTCAATCAACCGGCTTCTGATTATGTTAATGAAACGCCTTTAGGTAATTTAAAACAACTGACACCAGGCGGTTCACAACAGGCTCATTATCGGGTTGTTTTTACCCCCCAAGGTGTGCTGCAAGTTAGCCCCTGGAAAGGTTTTAGGTAAGAAACAAAGAATAAACCGGGTTGCTTAAATAAACCCGGTTTCTAAGTTTGATTTGGCTTCGTTAAAGCGTTGGATGAGTTCTTGAATAATCAGGGGGTCAGTGGTTCGGACTACGACTTCTGGCTCATGTGTGGCCGCAGATTTGTTGAGGACGCTGTGACTTCCTACCCAAGCAAAACTTTCATCACAAACAATGAAGTTTTCATGGCTTTCTATTTGTTTAAATACAATTTTTCCTGGGTATTCTTGGGCAAGTTCTTGTAATTGTTGCAGAGGCAAGTTTTGTTCGCCGTTTGTCCAGCCTATTTGAATAGTAATAGAGCGGTTTAAAAAGGTTTTAATTAAAAAGGCTTTAATTTTTTCTAAAAGTTCGGGTGGGATAGGTTGTTGTCTCATCCAAGGAGAGGCAATAATCAGCCGGTTTTGAGCCGTTTCCAAGGCTTCTTCGATGACGGTTTGATGCGGGTTTGGCGACGTTACTAGCTCATATTCATAGGGTGTTTGTAGGGTTTGCAATTGTTGGTTTATTTCTGCAATAAAGCTGATATCGGTAGTTTCAATTTTGCTGGGAATATGGCTGGTTTTAGTTTCGATTTGTGGTTGGGAGTTTTGGGGGCTGGGTAGCCGGTCAATGGTTTGTCGTAAGGCGAGGATAATTTCGGCTAGGTTTTCTATTTGTTGGAGTTCGGGCCGGTTTTTAAATTGTTGGTTGAGCAGATGTATTTCTTCTCCTAGTGTTCCGACCGCTATTTCTAGGCTATCTTGTTTATTTTTGAGGATATCGATATCAGTGTTTTGCCGGTTTATATATTGTGTGGGGTCGATATTTTTGGCTTGGGTTTCTAGTTGTTGAATGAGTATTTGAATTGCGCCAGACCATTCTTTTTTGGCGCTATCTAGGCGCTCAATTTGTTGGTTGATTTGTTGCAGTGCGGTGGTAGTGAGTTGGGTATTTTTTTGCTCAAAAAAGCGCCGGTTGCTTAAATTAAGGGCTAGGGAAAGGGAAACAGGCGCGACAGCGTAAAGAATTTGCTCGCTGAGGACGGCTGCAACCGAACCGGCAAAGCAACCAACCAAGGATAGGGATTCAATTGTTTGTAGCCAGTGGCGGTTTTTTGTCATTTTTCCATTTTCCATTTTCCATTGTCATTTGTCATTTTTTTAGGGATTAATGAGAATGACAAAAATCACTCGCGTTGCCAAATTTTGAGGGTGCCGTTGGCGCTGCCGGTGGAGAGCAGTTGGCCGGAGGGGCTGATGGCGAGGGAGATGACGGGTTGGTTGTCTTCTGAGAGGGTGCAGACACATTCGCCGGTGATCATATCCCACATTTTAACGGTGCCGTCGGCGCTACCGGTGATCAGGGTGTTGCCGTCGGGGGTGAAGGTGATGCAATAGACGGGGCCGGTGTGTTCGGCGATGGTGCCGAGTAGTTCGCGGTTGGGAAGTTGCCAAATTTTTACGGTGCCGTCGCCGTTGCCGGAGGCTAGAAGTTCGCCGTCGGGACTGATGGTAAGTGACCACACGAAGTCTAAGTTACCGCTGAGGCTGGCAATTTGGCTGGCTTCAGGAAGGCTCCAGAGGTGAATGAGTCCGTCTCCTCCCCCGGAGGCGAGAATTTGGCCATCCGGGCTGAATTTGAGGGCGTAAACGGGGCCGCTATAGTCGGTGAGGCGGTGTTGCAGGATGCCGGTGCCGGTTTGCCAAATTTTGATGGTTTCGTCAAAGCTGCCAGAGGCAAGCATTTTGCCGTCGGGACTGATGGCGATGGCTCGAACTGAACCGCTGTGGGCAACGATGCTGTCAAGCATTTCGCCGCTGGTGATGTTCCAAAATTTGATTGTTTGATCCCAACTGGCGCTGGCGAACATTTGGCTGTCTGGGGTGATGGCGACTGAAAAGATGCCTCGCAGGTGTGCTGTGAGGGTGTGCAAAAGTAGGCCGGTGTGGAGATCCCAAATTTTGAGGGTTTTGTCAAAGCTGCCGGATACTAGATGCTGGCCATCGGGGCTGATGGCAAGGGCGCTTATCCAGTCGGTGTGGGCGTTGTGGGTGGTTTTGCACTGCCATTTTTGGGGGGTGAGGGTTGAGGTAGCGATTCTTGGCAGGAGTACGGGTTTGGCGGTAGTGGCGGGGGTTGTAGAGTGCGGTTGAACGCTGACTTGAGGGCTGGGGAGTTGGGGGCTGTTTTTGGTTTCTTCTCTCCGTCTTTGTTGCAAGGTTTCGAGGCTGTTTGCTAAACCGGCAAGGCGTTCTGAGAATTGGTTAAGGTTGCGTTCGAGGCGGTCTACTCGCTCGATGACGGCGGAGGTGTTGAGGTAATGAATAACGCTACTCACTGATTCTTGCAAGGTTGTGCATTGTTCTTGCAGGCTTTTGAGGTTTTGATAAATCAGGGTGTTGTCTGCTGGGGTTTCTGTTTCGCTGGGTTTAACTTCGGTTGGGGTTTGCTTAGTTACCAGTTCCTCGGAAAGTTGTTGCTGGATGCGGGCTATGGCGGCTGAGGTTCGCCGCCAGTTAGCTTGGTTTACGCGGTAACGGGTGATCAGGTTGAGGGCGACGGATATGGTGAGGGGAAAAAGAGCCCATTTTGCTTGCCCGGATATTGCTGCTGCGATTAAACCTATGATGGTGCAAGCGAGGGCTGTATATTCTGCTATCTCGACGCGGTGAGGAGTGTTCCACATTTTGATGATTCTGATAGCGTTAGGTATTTTTGGGGCGAGTGTGAGTGTAACTTTGGCTTTCGGTGCAATAAAAATTGCTTTGAATCATAGCACTATTGCCGAAGTTTTAGTCAACTGCTCTATTTTTAATTTTATATCGATTTGAGGGTCTATTGCTGCCTGTGTTCTATTGAATTTGGGCATAACTATACAAGATTTGGGCCACACTGTACAAGCTTTTGTATGGGGATTTTTTAAAGTTTGCTGACAAAACTTTTTCTGGGCTTTCGATTTTTTAGGGTCTTTTTTATATATATGGGTTTTGGTGATTTCCTGTGCCATTCGTGTTTACATTAAACGCCGTCTTTTGCTTGGTATGGGTTTTTGCGAAAAGAACCGAAAAGCAATCTCTACTTTAAGGGCTAGGGGCTGGCTAAGAGTGGGTTTTGATTTTTTATAGCCCGGAGACATTAAGTTTATATTTGTGGCGGCTGTGGCGGGGTTTTTAGAGGTTAATTTAAAGTGGGGTTTTCCTCTCTATTGCCCCTAATTTTAGGGGACTTTAGATAGATTTTGCTTGGGGTATATTGGCATGATTGAGATAAATTCTTGCTGAGGGGGCCGGTGTTGGCAAAGCAAGTTTATCTCGAATTATTGAAAAGTAAAAAATTTTAAAATTTTGGTTTTGCTGCCTAAAAAAATATGAAGGATTCTTTGTTAAATAATTTGGGAAAGTCTGGCAAACTAAGTGTGGAATTTTAAAATTTTTGCTTCGGTTTGGCCGGCTGCTAGAACAGACGCCAAGCCTAAATAAAGAAGAACTCGCTCGACAATTGGGGAAAGAGAAGGCTCTGCTGTGTTTTTGGCAAAACCGAAGGCAGCACAGCAGTTGTAGTCCTTGCGGTGAAAAGATTTAAAGATTTTTTGGCTTCTCTCTTGACGAATAAATCAACAAAGGCTACTATGGGTTTAGTTGATGAAAAATTCAACTATAGACAGACTGAGGTGGGCCACCGGCCTCGTACTGTACCCAAACAAAAGAGGAAAGGAAAATGAATAAAATTGCCGAGAAAGACAGCAAAGCAAAGATTCTGGAAACCTTTTATTTCTTGTTGGTTGAGCGAAAAAAGATTGAGTCTAAAGTTGCGACAAAAGAAGAAGAAGCTGCCAAAGAGCAAAACAAAATCTTGCTAGAAAATGCAGGTAAATATACAGTCGATGGGATTGTTAAAGGCTTAGCGGATCTACAGTTAGAATTTGGAACAATTGTTAACGGGTTATCAGAAAAGCTGGGAAGTGAATCCTCAAAGTTAGAGGAATTGAAACAGGCGATTGAGATTGAAAAGCAAAACTTGCAAGAAGTTCAACAAATTCGGGTGGCGGCGGATGCGTTATATATTTTGACGCAGGAACACCAAGAACGCTTAAAATTAATCGAAGAAAAGGCATTAGAGCAGCGAGAGAAGCTGGAAAAAGAGATTGCTGAAACGCGGAAAATTTGGCAGAAAGAGCAAGAGGAATATGAGGCGCAGGTGGAAGAGGAAGGGGAGTTATTAATTAAGCAGCGCCAGCAAGAAGCTGAGGATTTTGTTTATAAACTAGAACGTCAGCGAAAAATTGAGACAGATGAATACGAAAATCGCGCCCGCCAACAAGAAAGATTGTTGCAAGATACCGAACAAACCTATCAAAAACAATGGGCAGAACGCGAGAAAGTTTTGGCGGATAACCAGGCTTTATTTGTTGAATTTCAACAACGAGTAGAGAAGATGCCGGAAGAGTTGAAAAAGGCGGAAGAGGATGCGAAGAAACGAGCGATTGAAGATGTAAATCGGGATGCGAAAGTGCGGGTTGATTTAACTGAGAAGGAATGGGAAAAAACCAAAGAAGGTTTTGATTTACGGATTGTGTCTTTGGAGGCAACAATTCAGCGGCAAAGCGAGCAAATTGGGGAACTTTCGCAACAGTTACAAGAGACGATTAAACAAGCGCAAGAGTTGGCTTTGCGAGCGTTTGCAAGTACGAATGGTGCGGCAAAAAATTAATGTTTTACCCAGCAATTTTAGCCGGTGGGTATAGCCAAATCTAAAACAATAATAAAAGGAGAGGAAATATGAGCAGCAAGAAAACCACGAACAAAAATAGCAATGCTGAAGTAGCAACAACTCCGCAAACAGATGAAGAAAACGCACCAAAAACAGCGACAAAGAAAGCTTTATCAAGCGCTAGTAAAACCACAGGAGAGTCTCAAAGTATGAAAACCCCATTGAAGATGAATCAACCGAAACTTTTACAAACAATTCAAAGTTTAGAAAAGTTGCAATTGGGGTTTATTAGTGCTGTGAGTGAGTTGTCGGAACAGTTGACTTTGGAGGCGTCAAAGTTAGCGGAAGTTCAAGTATATGTGGCTGAGGAAATTCAGCAGTTGGAGGCGTTGCATAGTGTGCAAGTAGCAGACGGTATGCTGGATAATTTGGTGGAGGAATATGAGGAAAGCTCAAAGACATTTGAGGAAGAGTTGAATGAACGACGGGATGCTTTGAAACAAGAGGCGGAGGAACAAGAAAAGGCGTGGGAAAAGGAACAGGAAGAACATCAGCGGATGGTTAAGGAACAAAAGGAGTTACAAGTAAAGAATCGCCAGCGAGATAATCAGGAATATTTGTATGAATTGAAACTGCAACGACAGCTTGATAGTGATGAGTATGAGTTGCAGAAGAAGAATTTATATCAGGAATTGGAAGAGGCAAAACAGGCAAAAGATAAAGAGTGGGCCGAACGGGAAAAATCAATTGCAGAACGGGAAAAAGCGTTTACTGAGGTGAAAGAAAAAGTTGAGAATTTCCACAAAGAAAAAGAAGCCGCGATTAAGCGGGGAAGTGAGGAAGGTAAAGGAATAGCCAGTTACCAAGCAAAGGTAAAAGCTGATTTGTATGCCAAAGATATTGAGGGGCAAAAACAAGTTTATCAATTGCGTTTTCAATCGCTTGAGCAAACCATTCAAAGCCAAGAAACGAGGATTCAAAGTTTGTCGAAACAGTTAGATGCAGCGCTGAAACAAGTTCAAGATTTGGCGGTAAAAGCAATTGATGGAGCATCGAATTTGAGTTCATCTCAACTTTTACGAGAGATTGCGTTAGAACAAGCTAAAACCCTTCAAAAAATGAAGTAAAAAATTAATAGGTTTCCCACAAGCTATGGCCCCGGTTTTTTAAAGCAACCGGGGTTTCTTTTCTTGACGGTGTTATATTAGTATAGAGATTTACGATAAATTTAAACTGCTGTTATGCCGATTTATACTGGAATTTCTGCTGAGGCGTTTCGTCATCCTTTAGATCGAGAAGCTGAACAAGCATTGCGGAGTTTGCCTGGGTTTGATATGGTCGCCCGAAAGTTTGTAGAGTTTGTTTATGAACGTCCGCAGTATGTGTTTTTGTTAGGCAATAGTATTCAAGTTGGCCCACGTCAATATGGTAGCGTTTATCAAATTTTTCGAGAGTGTGTACGGGATTTAGATATTTATCCAGAACCGTCTTTTTTTGTAAGTCAAAATCCGATTGCTAATGCGTTTGCTTTGGGCCAAGAACAGCCTTCTATTGTGTTAAATTCGGGGCTTTTAGATTTGGTGGATGAGAGTGAGTTGCGTTCAGTAATTGCCCATGAATTGGGGCATTTAAAATGTGGACATACGACTTTAATTCAGATGGCGCGATGGGCGATGGAAGTGGCATTTTTTATTGGCGATTTAACTTTTGGAATTGGTAATATTTTGAGCCGGGGAATGATTTTAGGTTTTTATGAATGGATGCGAAAGGCGGAGTTATCTGCGGATCGGGCGTCGTTGTTGGTGGTGGATGATTTGGTGCCGGTGATGCGAACGATGATGAAGATGGCGGGGGGAAGTTCTAAGCACACGAATGAGTTGAGTTTGGAGGAATTTTTACGTCAAGCGGAACGCTATCAATCTTTGGATTCTGATAATTTGAATCAGGTTTATAAGTTTTTGCTTTATAATAATATTTCTCAGGGCGTTTTTTTGAGTCATCCCTTTACGGTTGAGCGAGTTCACTATTTGCAAGAGTGGGCAAAATCAGAGGATTATAATCAAATTCGTCGGGGAAATTATACGCGGGTTGGGGCGCAAGGTTCGGTGAATGTAAGGGCAGAAGAACCGGCATCAAATACAGGTGATGATGTGGATAATTTGCGCCGGCAAGTTGAAGAGTTGCAGCGAGAAATTGAGAGAGTAAGAAGAGAAAGGAATGATGGTTAACTCAAGTTTCTAGTTACAACTAACGAGGGTTGGTAAGAGGTAATTGATTTCAATCCCAGCAATTACCAATTACCAATCGTTTCTAGTTTAACGAGGGAAAGCCGGCCTGGTATTGGAAGGGTTTATATTTGGCATTAAATTGCAAACATTAGGACGCAAATTAGACCCGTTTGGTGAAACATTTGGATTCACATTTTGGGGTGTTTGTTGCGGCCAAACATTCGGCACAGATTTGCTATTGGGCTGTGGGCCACTAGGGCGAGGAGAAGGGGAGGGAGAGGGTTGGGGTGAGGGCTGACAAGGGTTAGTTGTTGGTGTGGGAGTAGGTTTGGAACCCCCCGGCGCATTACGAGCAATTATTCCCCCTTCAGGATTCATTTTTTCTAACACATTTGCAGCCATTAAACGGGTAGTTGAGGATTGATTTTGCAGCGTTTCTTTTAAGCTTGGAACTGTTACCGGCAGAGTGGTTTTTCCTAATGCAAATGCCGCCGCAGATCGCACCGGCAAACTAGAATTCTGCAAGGCGGCTTGAAGTTGGGGAACTGCCGGCCCCCCAATTGAGCGCAGCGCAACCGCAGCATTTAACCGGATTTGTTCATCGTCATCCCCCAGCGCCACCATTAAATTAGAAATGGCTGGTGTTCCTGCTTGCGCTACTCCTGCTAAGGCAAAGGCTGCACCACGTCGCACCTCAACATTTTGATTTTTCAACGCTTCAGCTAAAGATATAACTGCCGGTTCACCAATTCGCCGCAACGCAACAGCCGCATCCATCCGCACTTGTTCATTACTATCTGCCAAGGCTTCTAGGAGGTTAGGTATAGCTATTTCCGCTTGAATACCCATTGAACCTAAAGCAAAGGCTGCTCCCCCGCGTACCGCAGGCGCGTCATCTTGCAAAGCAACGGTGAGTGCGGGGATAGCCGCCACGCCAATATTTTTTAAAGCTTTGACAGCTTCCAAACGTTCGCGGGGGTTATTTGTATTAAATTTTTCGATATGGGAAAGAATCTCAAAATCGGGCTGTAATGCTTCGGTTTGAATGTTTGGAAACCCCATCAAAACTGTGGATAAACACAGCAATGCAAGTTTTGGGGCTAATAAAAGTTTTCGTTTAGTTTGGCTATCCATTTTGGCCTCTCTTTATAATTGTTGACACTTTGAGAGTAGATGCGCCGGCTTTTTTACGGGTATTTTTTGATATTATCACTTATTTTTATTTTCTACCACCTGACAGTAAAAAGCCTCAAGCGCATCGACACAGGTTTTATCATCATAAAGAGCAATTTTTTGCTGCCTAATTTTGTTTCGGAACTGTTGTCTACTTCCAGCATTCAAACCCAGATTAACAGCAATATTAACATAATCCTCCTCAGTTTCCGCCAGAGTTTCCGTAAGCGAAATACGTTGAAGAATTCCCGCCGACTGACAACCCCGCATAAACTCTCCCCTGCGAGTAACAACCGGCAAATCACAAGAAATTGCCTCTAAAGTCGTCAGAAAGCCGGTGAAATCAAAACTATCAAGAAACACATCTGAAACCAAAAGTAAATTCCAATAATCAAGCTTATTCAAACGCGGTAAAATCACACAAAAATCCTCAAAATTTAAACCCAACTTGGCAAAAGCACCTTCCAGACGCCGGCGAAACAAAGCCGTAATTTCCAAACTTTCGTGAGAAACAAAAACAAACTTAGCATTGCTTACCTGACGCGCAATTTCCGCAAAAATATAATCATATTGAGGCAGATATTTAAACAGTGATTGACAACAAACATAAACCACCGCTTCATCTTTCAATCCAAAATATTCTCGATTTTTACTCACGGTTGGAATTTGCGGTTTTTTATAGTAAATACCGATATTCGGCAAACGAATTAATTTTTCTGAATAATGGCTTTCAGCATTTGCCGGTTCCATCAACTCCGCCGAAATAAAATAATCAATTGTAGGTAAACCAGTAGTTACCGGATGTCCCCACGCTGCACATTGAATTGGCGCAAGTCGTAACCCCGCAATTTGTGTCATAGGCGCATACATTCCCACATCCAAAAACACCAAAATATCTAACTCATCCGCCAAAATTTGCTGAGAAAGCGCCTCTAAATTATGAGGTATTTCGTAGAAATAATCGCAAAAAAGCCGGTAAAGTTGATTGAGATTATCCTCTACATTATCCAGAGAATAACCGAAAATTTCAAAATCATTTCGGTTACAATTTTGCAGCCAACCCAAAAACACAATTCCCACCGTATGCCATTGAAAACAAGCTGAAACATACCCCACCCGAATTTTTCTGTTTTTCCGTGAAGAAATAAAGCGAGGTTTCACCCATTCGGGATAATTTATCGCCATCACCTTACAAACAAACTCGCCATATTTTTTCTGTAACTCTAAATCATTTTTTCCCTGATACTGTAAATAAAAATTAGTGTTATATCCCAGCGCTACAAGAGCATTTTTGCAGGTTTCTGGAGTAGAAAAAGGCGTTTGATTAATAAGCCGGTTTAACTCGGCGGCAAAGCGATTTCTGTAGAAATCAATCTCTGCCGGTGTTTGATAAATAACCGGCAACAACCGCAGAGACTCCACCTGCAAAGACAAGCTATTTGCTAATAAATTTATACCCTTATTAGCCACCTTAATCGCCTCATCAACTCTGCCAAAACTTTGCAACGCCAACATGAAAGACAAATAAATCTCAACCTGAGATAAGAATAACTCAAGCGCTTCTTGGTAAATTAAAATTGCCGGTTCAACAGCATTTAATTTTTGATAACAATCAGCCAAAGCCAGATAAAACTCAAAATCGCCTTGCTGAGATTCCAGAAACTTTTTAAAATAAACAATAGCCGATTCGTAATCTTGCTGACGGTAAGCAGCGTAACCCAAATAAAAACAACCTAAAACCCCATCACCTTTTGCCTGAAAAGCCACCCCCAAACTGCTAACAATTTCTGGGTTGCGCGGTTGAATTTCCAAAGCCGAATAATAAGCAGAAATCGCCTCATCTAGCTGTTGCTGTGCTAAAAAAACATTTCCTAAAATCAGATAAATTGTAGAATTAGATAAAATCGCAATAGCTTCCTGACAAACAGATAAAGCCGCATCAAAATTGCCGGCACTCAACAACAAACTCGCCAAACAATTATAAAAATCCACCCATTGCGGCTCAAAAAAAATAGCCTCCCGATAACTTAAAATAGCCTCCTCAAAATAGCCTAATTTTTCCAAAACCAAACCCAAACAATAACGAGCAACCGCACTTTTATTATCCGCCTCTAACCACCGATAAACCCAATCCAAAGCCTCCTCAAACTCCCCCAAAAAATAATACCCCATCACCAAACATCGCCAAACCTCCCCATCCTCAAAACCACCAACCAAAACACCCTCAAAACACTCAACAGCCTCCCGCAAAAAACCAGAATGAAACAAAACCAACCCCTCAACAAAAGCCTCCCTCAACTCCATAAACCCCCGCAAAAAACAACAACCTATCTGTGGGGCAGGCATCCTGCCGGCTAGACATCTGCGGTTAAAAAATCACCCCCCCAAACGAGCCAACCAAACCCCAACCTGCACCGCCAGCACACCCAAAAAAGCACTCCCCACCCAATAAAAACTAGCCCCTAAAAACGCGCCCCCATTCAACAAAGTAAAAGTCTCCAAACCATAAGTAGAAAAAGTCGTATAAGCCCCCAAAAAACCCGTAGTTACCATCAAACGAACCTCTATAGGAATAGCAGTCACCCTTTCCATAACCAAAGTCATAAAAAACCCCATCCCCAAACAGCCAGTCAAATTAATAAAAAAAGTCCCATAGGGAAACGCCGTACCAAAAACCTTAGCAAACCAAAGAGTCAAATAATACCGGCATAAAGCCCCAGCAATAGCACCCAAACTAATCGCAATAGGATTACGAACCGCAGGATCAATAAACATAAAAAAAAGAGCGGACAACCTGATTGTAGCGCCGCTCCGATAAATTTTCAATATTTTTGCTTAACTTTTTCCCGTTGATTTACCATCCAAAACCCGCACATCAATCACACTCGACTTGAAATTATAAGTAAAGCCATCCAACTCAAGATTAGTGCCAATTTTAAGCTTTTCATTGCCCAAAACCGGCCCATCCTTAGTAATTTTCGCCTTGCCGGTAAGCGTAATCAAATAATTCGCACTGTAAGACTCCTCAACCCTCGGATCTCGCAAAGGTTTAACCGTACCATCCGGCTGAGGAACCGCCAAAAGCCTGTCAAGAAGCAGCACATTCTTAATATCAATTTGCCCGTAGGGTTGATTGCGGATAATAATATTCGTCTTCTTTGTTTTTTGCCATTCCTTCACCAAAGAATCAGGATCACGCACACTCAAACCCCGGACAATAATATCAACCTCAACCGGCTTTTCTGTCACCCCAATTTGAGCCACCGAACCCGTCGTCCCCGGAAAAAAGAAAATCCCCAGCACCACCAAAAAAATCACCAGTCCCGCCGCCACATCAAGGATACTCACCTTGCCAAACAAGCGACCTTGAGAATCTAAAACTTTCATAAACAAATCCTGATCCAGAAGAGCAAGTAGTTAAAACTATATAGAGATTACCATCATCCGCGCAATCAGTCAGGTACTTCTGACAGAATCAACGATTGATACAACCGGCCCCATCTAGGGAACACTAAACTAGATATTAACCGTCAAACAAACCAACAACTCTTGAAAAAACAAACCACTCTCCCTTCAAAAAATATGCTCAACCCGCTGTCTTTGATGTCTCTCTCCCGTCGCCGCTGGTTTTATGGCTGTTTGTCTACCTTTGTGGCGCTGAGTTTAGTTATCACCTCCGCAAACCCCACAAAAGCTATCTCCATTGGAGACATTATACGCGGCGGAATTCAAGTTATCCAAGGCGTACAAATTGCCAATATGTCCGATGAAGATGAAGTCGAATTTGGCTCACAAATAGACGCCGAACTTCGCCAAAGCGAAATTAGAATTATCCGAGATAGAGAACTCGCCAGCTATATCGATCAAATAGGGCAACGTTTAGCCGCAAGTAGCGACCGGCCCAACATTCCTTACACCTTTCAAGTCGTCAGAGATGATAATATTAACGCCTTCGCAACTGCCGGCGGATTTGTATATGTAAACGCCGGGTTAATTAAAGCCGCCGAAAACGAAGCCCAACTTGCAAGCGTCATGGCGCACGAAATTGGACACATCAATAATAAGCACGTTCTTAGAAGCATCAAACAAGCCGCCATTGAGCGAGGAATTGTTACCGCCGCCGGCATGGATCGCAGCACAGCAGTAGGCTTAGGCGTACAACTTGCCCTCAACTTACCCCGCAGCCGCAACTATGAATACGAAGCCGATGAATCCGGTTTGAATACATTAGTAAATGCCGGTTATGCTCCCATTGGAATGGTGCAATTTTTTAACAAGCTTTTAGAAAAAGGAGGCGGTTCAATGCCCGAATTTTTAAGCTCTCACCCCAACACCGGCGACCGCATTGCCTCCATTCAACAAGCCCTTGATCCTACCACAGCAAGCCAAGGCGACGGTTTAGATACAGTAGCCTACAAATCTAAAATCCGCAGCTTAGTCGGTAGATACTAACACTTAAAAACCCGGTTCCTAAAAAAATATCGTTTAAAAACGAACTTAAAAACCGGGTTCTTTTCAAAAAATCCTAGATTTCACCCGTGAATACTGCTGAAAAATCCGGTTTCTTTTAGCAAGTCCTCTAACAAATCAGCCCTTACCTAGCCAAAACCTTTTGAGGTTCAATAGTCCGCACAGCTTCCTCCCAAGAAAGCGTGCGGATTTTATGTTTAAAAACATTCACTTGGTAAACTTTTCGCTCCGTTAAATCCAACGCAGTTAACCAACCACTAATCGGATGATAAACCCCCGTATCAATATCCAACCAACCGGCACCCTGCGCCAACTCACCTGGCTCAACCCCTGGTAAAGTAAACGTAATTGTATGGCCGGTAATAATTAATTTATTCGGAAAATAAGGCTTCTCACTACTATGAAATAGCTCCCGCACCCAGCAAAACTGGGAAGCCGTTTGTTTTTCCAAAGGCAACCCTGGATCTAGCCCCGCATGAACCAACCAAACATCCTCCAAATCCAAATAAAGCGGCAATTGAGAAAACCACTGTAAATGCTCCACAAACCGATCAGGATTTCCCTTATAACTTGCCATCGTACTGCGACCACCACTATAAAGCCAAGCCGCCATCGCCGAATTATTTTGTTTACCATTTGGAAACGAATCAAGCAACAACTGCTCATGGTTTCCCAGCAAGCAAGTATAAGAATTTTTTTTCACCAACTCCACCACATTTGAACTTTGGGGCCCCCGGTCAATCAAATCTCCTAAAAAATAAACCTTGTCGTCTTTATTTGGAGCAACTTTATCTAACAAAACCAATAAACCATCATAGTGACCGTGTACATCACCAATAACAATACGGCGGGAGTTGGTTGAATTCATAGCAGCCGGTTCACCAAAAGCAGAGAAGGATACCATTTTAAGTTTTCAGTTTTTGAGCTTAAATTTTAAAAGTCTTACAAAAAGTCTTTTTACAGATAAATATCTATCAAACATTTGAACAAAACCCGGAGCAGCTTTGCGCGAACGACCTCAAGCAAAAAATCCACCCGAAGCCGCCACGCGCAAAATCCGAGCCCTTCTTTCATTCTAAGCCGAAATTATTGGCTCAGCGCTTTTAAAAAGCTTTTTAATCCCGATAAAAGTCCTTGACGTTTTGCTTGGGGTTGCGGTTGTCCTTGCGGCGAACCTTCGGGAGTCTCACCGGCACCCAGCGCCTTATTCAAAATATCATCCAACGCATCCCCCACCGGCTTTTCAGGTGTCTCTGAAATCAACTCATACCCCTCCCCAACTTCCAACCACACCTGCCAAGGTGAAGGATAACAGCGAAAAATCGTCGCTCCTTCTCTTGCCTGAATATAGTAACAACTCTCAATCGTTTTCAAAAAACGCTCTCTCAAATCCCTTGCCGCTACGCCTATCCCAATCGTAGCAATATTTTCTAAGCGTGGAAGCAACAAAATTACCGCCCGATCTCCTGCTTCTTGACACATTTTTTCAACTTCATTCACTTCTACAGAAGACGGTTCAACAAACAAATAAACCTCATCATCTGGCTGCATTTGCCCCTTAATTTCACTCATTCCCCGAATCGTATAAGGTTTCTCTCCCCAATCCCGCCGAGCCAGCGCCGCCGCACCGGCATCAGGAAAATACACCCTCAACTTTTCCCCATATTTCTCAACAGCCGGCAAAAATTGCTCAGCCACCCCCTGCGCCTTCAATTCTGGAATCACAATTTCCACCTGCAAACGCCGGTAGCCATCCGCAAGCGCTGAAGAAGTCGCTTCTATTGACTGAGCAATTGCTTCCTCTAAATCCTTGGGTAATTCAGCCATTGTCTCTTTAGGTTATCCTCGAATTTATTTTCCCTTATTTTAAAATATTTCCTGCCGCCAATTACACTTTTTTTATGTTTAGCAAAGTAAGAAAACAAGCCTTTTTATATTTTTACCTAACCCTCCTCTCTTTATCACATTTTAAAGAAATTGGGGAGAGGGTCAGGTTAAACTTGTTGGCGCAAGGTTGGCAGTAATAAACAATTTTCTTTTCTACAACTTTTTGACCGATGGGATAGCGCAGATAATTGCATTTTGCACAGCATTGATTTTTGGTGCCGGTGTAAAATTCCATCCCCACAACTATCCCCAATTTTCCAAACTAAAAAACTAACAACAAGACAAAGCAACCTGGGGACATAACCGGCCCAAAACTTGCTTAAAAACCATTGCCGTCCACTCAATATCAGCCTCAGTTGTATCGCGGCCCAAAGTCAAACGCACCGCCGCCGTCGCCGCCGCTGGACGATATCCCATCGCCAACAAAACCGGACTCGGAGAAATTTTACCACTACTACAAGCCGAACCCGAACTAATAGCAATTCCCGCCAAATTCATTTGCCTAACCAAACTTCTCCCCGTCACCGTTTCAGGGCACGCCACATCCGTCAAGCAAAAACTGACATGATGAGGCAGCCGGTGTAACCGATTTCCTGTTGCACTCATACCGTGAACATCTCCCAACAACTCAAACAACCTATCGCGCAACCCAATCAAACGAGGAGTTTCTGTGGCCATTTCCTGCGCTGCCAACTCCGCCGCCACACCAAACCCGACAATTACCGGCACCGCCTGAGTGCCAGAACGCAACTTAAACTCTTGACCCCCACCGGCCAAAAGCGGCACCAATTTCACCCCTGGACGCACATAAAGCGCACCGGCACCCTGTGGGCCATAAATTTTATGACTAGAAATTGATAACAAATCAACCGGCAACTCCTGCACATTCAGAGGCAACCGGCCCGCCACCTGCACCGCATCCGTGTGAAAAAGCACACCATGAGCACGGGCAATATCCCCCAACATCGAAATCGGTTGCAGGGTGCCCACCTCACTTTGTCCGTAAATAATTGAAACTAAAACCGTATTAGGACGCAAAGCATTTTTCAAATCGCTTGGATTAACTCGTCCAGTTTCATCCACCGGCAACCGCGTCACCTCCCAGCCGCACTGTTCCAAAAAAGCAGCCGGTTGACTCACCGCCGAATGTTCAACACTCGAAATAATAATATGCTGAGGTTCCCGGTACGCGCGAGTCACCCCCCAGACTGCCAAATTATCCGCCTCCGTTCCCCCAGACGTAAAAATAATCGACTCCGGCGTAGCAGCATTAAGCAAACTTGCTACCTGAGAGCGGGCCATTTCCACCACCATAGCCGAACGCTGACCCCATTCGTGAATACTCGAAGGGTTTCCCCACTGCTGAGTCATTGCCGCTTGCATTGCCGCCGTCACTTCTGGACGAGGGGGAGTTGTCGCGCTGTAATCAAGATAAATTTGCATGATTTTTTGGGGAATCGGTAATCGCGCATCAAAATCGCACCTACATATTTATTTTGTCACTTTTGCGATTTCCCAATGTCAGAAACCCTAGAAGCGCCGCAAAAACTCTTAACAAAAAACCCTTGACAAAAAAACCTTCATTATTTCTTAGTGACCAATGACTTTTGACCAATGACAAAGGACTTTTGACAAATTAGCCGCCTGGCTTACAAACGTTATACTCTTCGTGCGATAAAACTTCTTCTGGAACTAAAAAACTACCGCAGTCTCGACAGAGCATACGGTAGTTCCGGGTGACAGGGATACTGATAATAAATCGATTGTGGCGCAGACGCTTTCCACCAAAATCTCTATAATTCGTATTCGTCATCAAACCAGCAATAATTGACCGAGCCTTTACCACCACATGATCCGGCAAATCTCTCAAATCAATGGGATCTTGGGCAAAAGCGGCTTCCCACTCCTGTTTTTTTTGTTTTTTTTCCGCACGAGCGTGGTCAGCTTTTTCTCTTTGGGTGCGTGTTTGATCGCAGCGATGGCATATTTGACCATAGCCCTGATGTCCACACAGAAATGTCTTCTTTCTTCTAGGCATAAAAAACAGTCGTGCTGGTTCAGACCCACACACCTGTAACCCAGCCGCCGCACAAAAGAGACAATGCCTCTTTGATGCAGCTAGATAAGACGTGCAATCTGCCCAATGGTTGAAAGTTTGTACTTCATAACTTTTATCCTAGTTTAACAGTTTAAATACCTTTATTTTCTCAGACGCAAAGGTTTTAAGTGGCGCTGCTCAATGCAAACCATTGAAAAAGATATTCTCAAGCCGTTATCAGTGTCCCGCAGGCACATAACACATTTACTTATCATTAATCACCTCCACAATTCCAGCACTGCCATCAATTCTCACTTGTTGTCCATCCTGCAAACATTCCATTGCATTAGGAACATCCATCACCGCCGGAATGCCATACTCTCGCGCCACAATCGCCCCGTGAGATAACCGGCCCCCCACCTCAGAAATTATACCTCCAGCACGCGCCAACAACGGCCCCCACCCGGCGTCTGTATAAGGCACCACGACAATTGTCTGCCGGTCAACTTCCAAATTTGTGCGCCATTGACGGACTACTTTGATCTTTGCTTCAACAATCCCCGGACTAGCGCCAATTCCCCGCAAAATCGTCTCACCCACAGCCGGCTCCCTAACCACTGGCACCGGTGGCATATTACCATAGACAACAAACGGAATATTCGTTAAATTTCGGTCATTTTCTAGTTGATTTTTTCGCATTTCTATGGTATGATCCAGATTCATTTCTTGATCAATTCCGCCCACCACAAGCTGCCGGATTTCCGCAAATTCCAGATAAAAAATATCGCCTTTTTCCGCTAAAAATCCTGAATTCAGGAAAACATTTTCTAAAGCCAAAAACAAAGCCCGCAACTCAGCCAAAAATTGACTGTAAATGGCGGTTACTTGCCCCTTGAGATTTAAGCGACGCTGGACAATTTTTGTTTTCCAGTTTTCCTCTGCCGGTCTACTGGTAGCCAAAGTCGGCTGGCGTATATATTCAGCCAGCAAATCTAAAACTGCCTCTGGGGTTTCTTTCCATCGGGGTACAGCGATATCTGTTGCCACATCACTCAAATAACCGAAATGTTCGAGAAACTCTTCAAATTTTTCTAAAATATTTTTTCCCGAATGAACTCTTGCCAATAAAGCAAAAATTTCTTCATTTTCTGCTGGCAAGTCGGCGGTGTTTGGTAACAACCGGCGGGCCGAATTGGCGAGATTTTGCAGAGAACGCACTGCTGCAACTTCTGGCAACTGACTGTTATCTAAGTCGCTCTCATTCACTTTAAAAATTCCTTGCCGCAGAGCATAACTTAGGGGTGAAAATATGCTATAATAAGTTGCTTTTTTCAATGCTTCTAAGGCTGCATCAATCCGCTGCAATAACTCTAAAGGTTCCGTCGGTAAAGAGTTGGCTAATTGAGCTTGGGCCGGTCTGAAATAAAGATCGTAATCTCGCTGAAAATCTTTCTCTAAATTCCACTCTTGCTTGAGCAATCTTAGTAAACCGGGTAACTGTTGAAAGGTAGAAGAAAGGGGAGGTTTGGTAAATTTTGCTCCTCGTGTTAAAAATTCCAAACTTTCGGCAGGTAAACCCATTTTGAGGAAAATTTCTCCTAGCAATGTTGCATTAAAGTAAGCACGAGAATAATGCAGGGTTGCTGTTTGATTAAAATCTAAATTTGCGGCGCTTTCGGCTAAAACAATTTTAAAAATATCGCCCCAAACGCCACAAGTTAAAGGCCGGTTAATTGACCAAGTTAAAGGCCGAATTAACCCCGGAATGACTTCGGCGGCGATTTTTCGTGTCCACAGCGGAAAAAGAGTAGTAACAGGACGGGCTTGCAACAACCATAAATGATCGCCATCATAAGACCATTCAATATCTTGGGGGATGCCGTGATATTTGGCTTCTATGTGACGGGCTAAATAGGCTACTTCTTGAATTAAGGCCGGTGGAATATCGCCTTCTCCTTCAACAATTAACTCTAAATTTTCGGGTTTTTTCCAATTTTCGACGTTTTCAATTTCGGGAACAAAAACTCGATATTGTTCTGGGGTAAATTGTCCTGATACGATTCGATTGCAATCTCCTGGTAATGCTTCTATGACAACAGAATTTAGGCTAGAATTGATTGGATCGCGGCTGAAAGCGACACCGGAAAAAACGCCTTTAATTTGTTGCTGAATCACCACTGCCATCGAATTTTCAGGAAGTTGCCGGTCGCGGCGATAAGCTTGGGCAGCAGGGCTATTATATGAAGAAAAACAGCGAGTAATTGCGTCTTGTAATTGCTGTTTATTGGTAATATTTAAAATGCTTTCATACTGACCGGCAGCGGAAGCTTTTTCGCTGTCTTCGCCAATGGCAGAAGAACGCACAACTAAAGGCTTTTCTACATTTGGTTGCAGCCAATCTAACAAAGGTTGGGGGTCATCACCTGCCGGTAAAATCCACCCCTGCGGTACGGGATACCCCCACGATTTTAGCTGAGATAAATTAGCAGCTTTTTGGCCGGCTTTTTGGGTTTCTAAAGGCCGGTCGAGTGTAAGAATTGCCTTATTTCCTTGGAAAAAGCGAAACATTTTTTGAGACTCCTCTTGTCCTGATGTTGCGGGTAAGTTTAAATCATCGGGAATCATTTTATAAATTAAAGCAAGTAAGAGAGAAAGCAAAACTGCGGTAGCAACTCGTTCGCCTTCATAGGGGTGAAAAAGTGCTAAAACTACAGGGAAAATAACTAAACTAGCCAGCTTTCCTAAGTTTTTTTCTCTTATCAAAGTAAAGGTTACGCCGGTGATTAAAAAAACAAAAATAGCAGCTTTAGGGGAGTGAACCAATACACCCCAAACCACATTTGTTGTACCGGCACCTTTGCCAATGAAATACCGGCCCAAAACCAAGGCCATCAAAGCAACTAATTCCCACGCAGATCCCGGCAGAAAAAACATTCTTGTCAGCAATACTGCTAGAATACCTTTTGCTGCTTCCGAGACAACGGCCAAAATTCCGGCAGTTTTGCCACCGTGAAAAAATGCCGCTGAAACACTGATATTGCCGGTGCCAATTTGTTTTAAATTTTGGCCGGTGATAAATTTAACAATCCAAGCAATTAAAGGCAGTCCTCCCAAAATAGGACAGACTAGCAAAATCAACACCAAACCCCAAACCTGAGTTAAAGTCATCATGGAAAAGCGAAGGTTATTCTATGGGTTAAATTTTAATAACTTTGGAGAGAAACTGCAATGCCGCAAAGGAAGGGGTTTTTTATAAAAGTTGAAGATTTGATTTGGAGATATCGAAGAATAAATCCGGTTTCTAGCTTCCTAAAAAATGGGTTAAAGTTTGTAAGCTGTCATTTCTTGCGCCGGTAGCACACCGTTTTATTAAACTGCACCGGCTCAAATTCCCTTATAATATGAGTTGTAGTTTCCGCCACACCCAAAAATAAATAACCATCAGGACGTAACAATTGGCGGACTTTCTCTAAAATCGCTTTTCTTGTTTCCAGATCAAAATAAATAAGCACATTTCGCATAAAAATAACATCCATCTGGGGTAATATAGGCCAATTTTCTACTAAATTTAGCTGGCGGAAATCAATTAATCTGTTAATTTCTTCTTTGACAACCCAACTCTGCTCGTTTTTTTGGAAATAGCGCTTTAAAAAAATGGCCGGTAGTCCTCTTTCTACTTCTTTTTGACTGTAGCAACCGGCCACTGCACGGGAGAGCATTTCGCTGGAAACATCGCTGGCAATTATTTGCAGACCCCGCGAACATAGAATAGGAAAACATTTATGAATTAACATCGCCAAACTGTAGGCTTCCTGACCGCTAGAACAAGCAGCAGACCAAATATTTAAAGGTCGTTGTCGCTGTTTTAAATATAGGGGTAAAATGAAGTTTTGCAAGGCTTCAAAGGGGTAAATATCACGGAAAAAATAAGTTTCGCAAACCAATAGAGACTCGATAACTTGAATATGAATTTGGCTATAAGCAGAAGACCGCAAAATTATCATTAATTCTGTGATGGAATTAAGGCCGGTTCGTTCGATTAGTGACGCCAACAGAAGGGGAAGTTTAGTTGCTTCTGCATTGTTTAACGAGATGCCGGTGTGTGTTCGCACTAAGTCGCGGATATATTCAAAATCATCGTTACTGAGAAGCATTTTTTATAAAGGGTCTTTAAGTTATGAATTTAGTTCTAACTTCCAGATCAATTTTAGCTGCAATTCGACTAAACGGGCCGGTTAAATTAATTTAATAATGCTTTCATCAATCATGCGGCTGACCATGAATTAGCTAAAATAGAAGCATCCCCTTTCGGGACACGGTATGTTATTGAAGGTAGAGTCATCACCCCCGATGGCAGAAACCCAGAAGTGCGTTCTGTTTGGTTTATTTCTACCGGCGATGATACCCCTAAACTCGTCAGCGCCTATCCACTCGAATAACATTATTTAAATTAAGTAAAATGATTATTGAATTAGACAGAGTTGTTTTAACCGCAGATTTACCTGAATATGATTTAAAACCGGGCGATATTGGCACGGTTGTTTTAGTCCATCAAGAAGGTTTAGGCTATGAAGTAGAATTTATGACACTCACGGGAGAAACTATTGCAATTGTTTCTCTATTTAGTTCTCAAGTTCGAGCGATTGGTGACAGAGAAATTGCTCAAGCGCGAGTTATGGCATAATCATTAATGGTGGAATGAGAAAAAAAGTTTTGGGAAAAAAAGCAGGTTTAATTTATGGTAACTACCCCTCAACCCACAAAGGTAATCTACCCAGATTGTGACGGAAATCCCATCTCAGATAATACTCGCCAGTTTCGTTGGATTGTAGTCATAAAAGAAAACCTAGAAATTCTCTTTGATGATGATCCTAATGTCTTTGTAGCCGGCGATTTACTCTGGTATCCCCAGGAAGGAAATAATAAAATACGTCAAGCTCCTGATGTAATGGTAGCAATTGGAAGACCGAAGGGTGATCGCGGCTCTTATAAACAATGGGAAGAAGGAAACATCGCCCCTCAAGTTGTATTTGAAATTCTCTCCCCAGGAAATCGCCTCAAGGAGATGGCGAAGAAAGAGAAGTTTTATGACTGTTATGGAGTTGAAGAATATTATATTTTCGACCCAGATCGTCTGGATTTCAATGGGTGGCTACGCGATGAAGCCGGCTCCTTAGAGGTGATTGAGCAGCCGGAAAATTGGACGAGTCCCCGTTTAGGGATTCGCTTTGAACTCCAAGACGAACAGTTTACCATCTACCGTCCCGATGGCCGGCCATTTCTCACCCCCACAGAGTTAGCTAAACAAGCTGAACAACAACGTCTGGAGGCTGAACAACAACGTCTGGAGGCTGAACAACAACGGCAGCGGGCTGAGTCAGCAGAAGCACGGCTTCGGGAATTAGAGGCGCGTTTACGGGAATTAGAAGGTGATCGCCATCGAGACGAGTAATACCAAAGCCGGTTTAAAAAGGTAACTTATCTGTGGAGCGGGCATCTTGCCCGCTAAGCAGGTAGGATGCGGAAAGCATTGTACCGTGCAACGGTTTCGCCCTTCACCGGCATCCGCCGTATAACAGGGGAGTCATCGCTTAATAAAAGGCGATTGTACCCCTGCGGCAACTTAATATTAATTTGCTTTCCGCCAACGCATCCACCGGCAATATAACAGCGTCACCAACAACCATACCGATGTACTGCAAAAACAAGGAAGCGCGACAGGATTACTCGGTAAAGGCTGGGAGTTAACTTCAATCAACCGATTAATATGAGGTTCTACAAAATTGCCATACATATTTTCTAAGGCTTCCCGTTGTTTGATTTTATTTTCGATATTTGACATAGCTAATTACCTTGCTTTTAGCCTGGTTTTGAAGTACAAAACCTAGACTATAGGTAGGCTAAAGCTGTGAATTGGAAGCAGAACTGTAAGCAAGTGTAATTAAGTAGAAAATGGTGTAAAGGTATGATTTGAATAGCTTTTTGTTGACCTTTATCTTCAAATAAGCTAGACTATCAACAGAATTAACTGAGTCAAGGTTAGGGCAATGGATTGGCAAACCTTTCTCCGCGAACAAGCAAAAAATCACGATCTCTCAGCAGAAGAGACAGACACTTTATTGAAGCGATTTCCAGAGAAAGACCGTTATATTAAAAATGAAGCCCAATTTGTCACAATAATTAATGAGGGTATTTCTGATAAAAAATATCAGATTGGTGTTGAGGCAATCACCAAACAAATGCAAAAAATTTATAAAAAGTTTCAGGCAGATTGTGCAGAACTACAACAGCCATCTCGTGGGAAGTTAGAAATTTTACGTCGATGGCTAATTGATGAATTTGATAAAGTTAGTATTGGCCTTAAACCCCTCAACCGTTGCATCCTAGGACTCAAAGGCAACTATCAACAAGCGCAAGAGAAACTCACCGAAATTACCCAACATCTGCAAAACCTTCTCAACGATAAAACCCTGTCTATTGCCAAAGTTGAAAAAGGCAGTATTATCCTGATTGTCCAGAGTTCCCAAACCGGCTATGAGGAAATTAAACGCCTGATTGGTGAAAAAATTATTGAAGAGTTTTCGGTGGAATATGTCATTGATGAATGGCAAGATATCTGCCGGCGGATGTTGATTGACCGGCAACCCTTAACCAGTAATACAGTCGTAACTCAGGCGGTTGGAAATAGAGAAAATCGCAACTTAATTGATGAAGATTTATTTGTCGATTTGGAACTGGTGAAACCGAAACGGAGTGAGAACGCAAAACAGCCCCAAGATATTAACCCAGAAAAAGGTTCCGACTTGTTCACTAGGCAGGAAGAAACTGTGGAGAAACAATTTCCTTACAAAGAGTTTCTCGAAAAAGTTATTAGGAAACGCACTGATAAAAATATTGCTATTATTGGAGAACCGGGGGCGGGGAAAACCACCTTACTCCAGAAATTAGCCTTTTGGTTATTACAAGAAACCGATGATTTAGTGATTTGGGTATCCTTGGCAGAATTGGGCAGTAAACCCCTCGGAGAGTATTTAGAAGAAAAATGGCTCAAAGATGCGGTAGGGCTGTCCAGAGAGGAAATTAAAGCCGACTGGGAGCAGAAATTTGAAGGGGGTGCAGCCTGGTTACTGTTGGATGGCTTTGATGAGATGAGCCCGACCGACCAACAGGCTTTAAATTTCCGAGGTTGGGTGATGGATGCTCGGATGATTGTCACCTGTCGCTTGAATTTGTGGCAAGCCAACCCCAGCCAGTTACAGGGGTTTCAAACCTATCTCACCCAACCGTTTGATGATGAAAAAATGCAGGAGTTTATCCGGCGGTGGTTTCGGGGTTTGGTTAAGGAGGGAGAGGATGTCAAGTTAGCAGAATTGTTGTGCTCAGAATTGCAAGCTGCGGGGAAGGAACGAATTAAGGATTTATGCCGCAATCCCCTGCGGTTAACCTTGTTATGTGCGACTTGGAAAGTGGATCAGGCGTTACCGGAAACGATGGCGAAGTTGTATGCGAAGTTTGTGGAGGCGATATATAAGTGGAAGAAAAAAGCATTTACTGTGAACAAGGAGGAAAAGAAACAGTTAAATGCAGCTTTGGGAGAGTTGGCGAAGGCATCCCTAGAGGCGGAAACAAGTCGATTTCGCTTAACTCATCGGTTGGTGTGTGAATATTTGGGAGAACGCGATGAGGATTCCCTGTTTGATAAGGCGTTAACGTTAGGCTGGTTAAATGAGGTGGGGGTGGCGGCGGAAAATCGCAGCGAACAGGTCTATACGTTTTATCATGCGACGTTTCAGGAGTATTTTGCAGCTTGTAGTATCGATAAACCTGAGTTCTTTTTAGAGCATATCGAGCCTCAAAAATGGAGAGGATTTTTAAGTCGCAGTTACCGTATTTTTGAAAAACACTGGAAAGAGGTTTTTTTACTTTGGCTGGGACAGACTCAAAGAAAAAAAAGCCAAAAGGATAAATTAATTAAGAATTTATTAAACTTTCAAGATGATTGTGGAGGATTTTACAGCTATAGAGCATTTCTGTTGGCAGCAGAAGGAATTGCACAATTTCCTGATAGTGAGTTTGCCGATGATATTATTGGCTGGCTTCTTGAGTTAAGTTTTGGATTCCGTTTAAATATTTTCAATGAGCAACGAATAAATTTAGTGTATGGGTATAATCTAATTTTAGGAAATGACTCACAAATCAAAACAAATATTTTCTGGTTCGCAATAAGAGAGTCAGCCACTAAAATTTTGTTTAAAACCAATACAACTAGAGTAGTGGAATTGCTGGTTGATTACATTAACCGAATCGTTATAATAAGTGATTTGATAGAGTGCAATTTTGAATTAGATATAGAATTTTCACAAATCAACAGCCAATTAGAATCTTATTTGTACTTCTACTGGCTTACTATAATTACTAATATTATTGATGCTTTAATTGTCTTAGAGCCTTCTTTTAATCTTTTTGATATAGAAATGAAAACTACACAAAATTTTTATAACGATGTAGTTAACTTTTTTATCAAAAAAGATTTTTTTGATAATACAATGATATTGGCATTAAATTTTTTGTCTCAACTGGGCTATCAAAATGCAAAAGAATTGTTACCTGTAAAATATAGTCAAAGATTACTAAATCATCAAAATGAATTGATTATAATTAGAGCGGCTAGTGTTTTTAAAGAATTGAAAACCCTAGAAAATCTAGTAGACAATTGTCTCCCAGATCGCAAGTTTGAAGTGATGTTAAAGATTGCCGAGTTGAAGGCTAACAGATCGGCAAATTTAGAAATTAAAAACGTAAAAATTAATGAGGGCTCAGTAATTGATTTTTTGACTGAGCAACTGCTAACCCGAAAACACGATTTTTCAACAAAATTATTTATGCAAATGGTGATTCTTTATGTAAATCAGACATACTTTAGTAATTTCAGGACAGAAATAGATATATATGAACTACGCAAATACTTTAAAAAAATCTTAAGTATAGAAAATTTTAGAATATTGAAACTGGACTCCTTATCAATGACAGAAATAATTTTACATAACTCAGAACAGTTGGGTTTCACTCCAGAGGAAATAGTATATTGGATGTCAAGTATTTTAAAGTCCCCCATTACGGATGAAAATTTTCAAGATTTCTGGGAATTTTTACCTCGTCTAAATGCTACATTATGGTACTGTGCCGGCAACCTCCCCTATCCCAAATTTTATCAAGCATGGCATCATCCCCCCACCACTCCCAATCGTGAAGTCACCGAACAAACCCCCCATAGCGGCGGACAAACTTTCGCCTCTCCCATCACCCGCGAATCCCTGCAACACCTGCCCATTTATTGCCTCAACGCCGGCTTCCTCGCCAACGAAACCCGCGAAAGTGAAATCGCCCAAACCCTCTGCCGGCTGATTTGGACACAAGTCTGTCCTCAGCAAATGTATCCCAGAGTTTCCACCCCCGCCGATCTATGTTATTGCCTCGATAAACTCAAATTCACCCTCAGCCTCCCCCACTGCGCCATCCTGTTCTCGAAACATCGCCGTAGCGGCGACCAAATATTTTTGGAACCTATTCAACCCACCCCAGAACTCATTGCCTTTTGCGAAAAACTGACTGGGGTAATAGAAAAGATCGCCTTCCTCACCGGCCAACCCCTAGAAGCGCCCTTAAAAGGCTTTCCCCCCGATCAACCTAATTTAATATCAGCGATTGAAACGTGGTTAAAGGAGATTTAAGAATTTGAGAAAGCCGGGTTTCTGGCAAAATTTTGCCGGCTGATCCAAGATGCAATTACAAAACCCCATTGCTGACTCTTACTACCTTAATAAACCTCATCATGGCTGCCAATATCAACAAATACAGCCTTTTCATCTTCTGTAAAATAGAATAATACTCTCTCGTCATAATCTACAGTAAAACTCCATAAATCCTTCAACTTGCCAGATAGTTTATGGGTTTTCAATCTCTAATCATAAGGGTCTAAAGTAAACATTTCTAATTTCTGCCAAAATTTTAACTCTAAATCTTCATTCCCTTTAATCCTTTTTTTAAAAGCGCGTTTAAAACCAGAACTAAAACTAACTTCCATGATTATTCCTCAATCAGTTGTCTCAATTCCTTAATCTGGCTAGAAAACTTGAGGTTTCCTTGTTGTTGTTCCATCTGCGCTGCTTGGAAATTATCATAAATATTGTCACGACGTTCTTCACGGAGATACTGCTGCAACAAGGCTTGAATTTCTTCTTTTTCATCCGTAGAAAGACCTTTGATTACCTCAACTACATCATTAAATGTCATCATTGACTAAGCCTCACGGTACTGCTTTACTTTGAATGATATCCTATTTCACCACTTTACCGACACCGTAGCCATAGCCTTCCTCACCGGCGAACCCCTAGAAGCCCCCTTAAAAAACTTTCCCCCCAATCAACCTAATTTGATATCAGTTATTGAAACATGGTTAAAAGAAATTTAAGAAATTGAGAAAGCCGGGTTTCTGAATCCAAGCCAAGAAACCGGCTTTATGCTATGTGATGATTTCTTGAATTCGTCTATTATTCGCCGTACATCTTTTAATAACCCTTTATCAAACTCAATCACCGGAAGCTAAAATTTGACAGATATTAACTAAGTGTGCTGGAATGCAGCCTGGTTGCCTAAGCCTATTAATTGCCCAACGCTTGAGCCGGTGTCACTCTTCCCAGTGGAGTCCTGTCAAAATCAGCATCAAAACTAACCAAACGCAAACCACGACGTTGAGCTAACACATACTGATAAGCATCATCAAAATCCAAATTTAAATTCCGTGCAGTTTCACCCAAACTCGCCAACTCTTCCAAATTTAGCCTCACTAAACGCATAGCAGCCATATCTTCCACAAACAATTCAAAAACATCTCCTAAATTCCGTCTCACAAGCAAAATGCCAATAGAATAAAGACGAAAATCTGTGATATGGATACTTCCTACCGGTGCATTTAATAAAAACCTCTGGGCTTCGTCCGCACGTTGTTGTTGCAACAGCACCTCTAAAAAAACATTTGTATCGACTAAAAACACTTAATCGCTCCAGTTCTCTAAAACTTCCCGTTGCAAATCGGCAGCAGTAACACCTTTTTCCTCACGCAATGCTCCCGCCCATTTTAACTGTAAAGATTGAGTTGATTTAGCGTGTTTTTCTAATAAAAACTCAGCGAAATCTCTAACTTCTTGTTGTAAGTTTGGCGGCAATTCTTGCCACAGTTCCAGCATAGGTTTCGTTTCATTCATGGCTTTACCTCCTCGTTATTAAAAGCATAGCAAATCTCAAACGCAAAAAGCGCCCCCCAATTCTGGAGAGCGCCTTTTGTAATTATTTAGTTTTCGAGGAACAAGCCCTCATAAAACCTTAGCCCTTGATAGCAGGAGCCTCAACAGAAGCCAAATCAAGAGGGAAGTTGTGAGCATTACGCTCGTGCATTACTTCCATACCCAAGTTAGCACGGTTGATAACATCAGCCCAGGTATTAATAACACGACCTTGAGAGTCGATAACAGACTGGTTGAAGTTAAAACCATTCAAGTTGAAAGCCATCGTGGAAATACCCAAAGCGGTAAACCAGATGCCGATAACCGGCCAAGCACCCAAGAAGAAGTGCAAAGAACGGCTGTTATTAAAAGAAGCGTATTGGAAGATCAAACGACCGAAGTAGCCGTGTGCTGCAACGATGTTGTAGGTTTCTTCTTCTTGACCGAATTTGTAGCCGTAGTTTTGGCTTTCAACTTCGGTGGTTTCACGAACCAAAGAAGAGGTAACTAAAGAACCGTGCATAGCAGAGAACAAAGAACCACCAAATACACCGGCAACTCCCAACATATGGAAGGGGTGCATCAAGATGTTGTGCTCAGCTTGGAACACCAACATGAAGTTGAAGGTTCCAGAAATACCCAAAGGCATACCATCGGAGAAAGAACCTTGACCCAAGGGGTAGATCAAGAATACTGCGGAAGCGGCTGCAACTGGTGCAGAGTATGCTACGCAGATCCAAGGACGCATACCCAAGCGGTAAGACAATTCCCACTCACGACCCATGTAGCAGAATACGCCAATGAGGAAGTGGAAAATTACCAACTGGTAAGGGCCACCGTTGTACAACCACTCATCCAAGGAAGCAGCTTCCCAGATGGGGTAGAAGTGAAGACCGATGGCGTTAGAGGAAGGAACAACTGCACCAGTGATGATGTTGTTTCCGTAGAGCAAGGAACCGGCAACGGGTTCGCGGATACCGTCGATGTCAACCGGCGGAGCGGCGACAAAGGCGATTAAAAAGCAGGTGGTGGCGGTTAAGAGGGTAGGGATCATCAAGACGCCGAACCAGCCGATATAAAGGCGGTTTTCGGTGCTTGTAACCCAGCTACAAAACCGTTCCCAAACGTTAGAGCGCTCTGTGCGCTGTAAGGTGGTGGTCATCGTTTTATGAGTGCTTATTTGTTTTTCAAGGTTCAGGTAAGTTGTTTTTCTTACCTTGATTAATACCTTACAGCATTTGTAAAGTAATGTAAAGCTTTTTTTATTCGATTTTTACTTATATAAGATATTAGTTTTTGTTATATAAGATTCCCGATGACCAAACAGTAAGCTTTTATAAAAGAAGCAAACCTATCAAAACCCCAGCCAGCCCTTAACATTCCTAAAAATAAACACTCATGGAATCTTTACAAAAAGTTACATACAGCCCCGCCTACACCATCGTCCCCACCTACGAATGCTTTAACCGCTGTAGCTACTGCAACTTTCGGACAGAACCAAGCAAAAGCCCCTGGCTAGAACTCGATGAAGCGGAAAAGCTGCTGAGTTCCTTACAAAACACCGGCACCCTCGAAATACTCATTCTCAGCGGCGAAGTCCACCCCCAAAGCCAGAGACGGGCTGCCTGGTTTCAGCGCATCTATGATATATGTCAGTTAGCCCTTGAGATGGGATTTTTACCCCATACCAATGTAGGGCCACTGAGTTTTGCAGAAATGACGCAATTAAAACAAGTCAATGTATCAATGGGGTTAATGCTAGAACAACTAACACCGGCCCTCTTGCAAAGCGTTCATAAACACGCACCGAGCAAACAGCCCCAACTACGACTGCAACAACTACAATGGGCCGGTCAACTGCAAATTCCCTTCACCACCGGCCTATTACTGGGAATAGGCGAAACCCTCGCCGACTCGCAAAACACCCTTCAAGCAATTGCAGAAATTCATGGCCGGTGGGGAAACATCCAAGAAGTGATATTGCAACCCTATAGCCCAGGAACCAATGAAGAATATAAGCTTTCAGCATTTCCCATCAAAAAGCTTCCCGAAATTATTGCACTAGCCCGCCAAATCCTGCCATCGGAAATCACGATCCAAATTCCGCCGAATTTAATCAGCCAACCGGCCCTATTAATAGCCTGTATAGAAGCCGGTGCCAGAGACTTAGGAGGGATTGGCCCCTGGGATGAAGTCAACCCCGACTATCCGCACCCACCTCATCAAAAACTTGCAGATATATTACAAACTGCTGGCTGGCAACTCGTGCAGAGATTGCCGGTGTACCCCCAACACATCAACACATTACCCAGCCACCTCCAAAAAGCCATCAGCCAAACATTAAACTTGCATAAATAGTACCTAACGCAACCCCCCAAAAGCCCATCTGCGTTAATCTGTGGGGCGGGCATCCTGCCTGCCTTATATCTGCGGTTAAAAAATCAATAACCCTTAGCAGCCAAATCAAACCTACCCGCAAAAGCAACCCGCTCAACCCGCGTCTCAACTTTGCCATCAGGATAAAGCTTCAAAACCCGAAAACCCGGTTCCACAACATCCAAACCAAACTTCTCACTTTTTGGTTTAAACTGAATACAAGTAGAAGGAGAAGCCAAATAGCGAATACCTTGAAACTCGCGGTCAAACTCTTGATGAATATGACCAAACAAAACCAGCTTAACTTGAGGATAGCGGGCCAAAACAGTAAACAATTCTTCAGGGTTTTGGAGAGTGCTGCTATCTAACCATTCAGAATTAACCAAAAACGGCGGATGGTGCAGAGACACAAGGGTAGGCTGGGGTGGAAGTTGGGAAAGTTGCCGGTCTAACCATTCTAAAGTTGACCCAGACAAATAACCGTGAACATAGCCGGGGACACCAGAATTCAGCAATATAAAATTCCAGTTTCCCTGCTGAAAAGATTTTTCAGGTAAAAAAGGAAATTTCGTTAAAACTTCGTCCATAAAAGGCAAACTGTCGTGATTGCCAGGGAGCCAATAAGTGGGAATTCCCAAGGGAGAAATTAACTGTTGTAGGTGTTGGTAAGATTCCTTTGTATGGTCTTGGGAAAGATCGCCGGTGAGCAATAATAAATCAGGAGATGGTTGTAGCTCTTTAAGGGTTTGCAAAACCGCTAGGAAGGATTCACTGGTTGGAAAACCGACTAATTCCTGTTGAGGAGTGGCGAAGAGGTGAATATCGGTAAGTTGTGCAACAAGCAAGGGTAACGCTTGGCTCATAGCTGATCTATCGAGTTGAGAGGTTATTGGGCTGGACGTGAATTAAACGCCTTTGTTCTCTAGGTTAGCTTTAAAAGAGCCATCAATAGGCGATTTAGGACAGAGTTGTAAGTGATCTGCATCACCTATTTTTGCGTAAATTTAGTTTGGGGAAAAGCCGAGGGCCGGTGTCAGGAAAATTTTTGTAAAAACTTCTGCCGGTCTATTGCAATTGAGTAAAAATTTGCTATGATAGGTTTTGCTGTTAAAAACAAGGCCGGCGGCATAGCCAAGTGGTAAGGCAGAGGTCTGCAAAACCTTCACCCCCAGTTCAAATCTGGGTGCCGCCTTTTAAGCAAAAACTTCCAAATCTAAGTAGAGACGTTCCGCTGGAACGTCTATAGTCTCTAGCCACTACTGCCAAACCCCCTAGCTAACAAAATTGGCGTGTCGTAGCGGAATATCAATCACAAACTTCGCCCCCTGATTTGGTGCAGAAATACAGCGCAAACTACCCTTGTGTTTTTCCACAACAATTTGATAGCTAATTGCCAGCCCCAAACCAGTACCCTTACCCACCGGCTTTGTTGTATAAAACGGATCAAAAAGTTTTTGCCGCACAGATTCCCTCATCCCCGCACCATTATCCGCGATTTCAATGCGAACAAATTGACAGTTAGGCTCAACAACTTGATTATCAGTTTTACAATCACTTTCAATTGTGCCAATATGCAGCGCCGTCTGAATAGTAATCGTAGGAGGATTGGCTTTAATTACTTCTTTTGAGCGGTGGCTGTTGAAATCGTCTAAAGCATCAATCGCATTTGTAAGAATATTCATAAACACCTGGTTAAGCTGCCCCGGATAGCATTCAACCAAAGGCAGATTTCCATATTCTTTGAGGATTTCAATAGGAAAATGTTCCGGTTTTGCTTTTATCCTGTTTTGCAAAATCATTAAAGTGCTTTCAATGCCAGAATGAATATCAGCCTCTTTCATTTCCGCCTCATCAATCCGTGAAAAGTTCCTCAAACTAGCAACAATTTCACGGATACGATCTGCGCCCACATTCATTGAATCCAGCATTTTTGGCAAATCTTCTTTCAAAAACTCCAAATCTATATCTTCAATTTTAAACTCTATTTCTTGCCCTGGATTAGGGTATTTTTCCTCATACATTTGCAACAATCTCAAAATATTTTGAGTATATTCTTTAGTATGAACCAAATTACCAAAAATAAAATTAACCGGATTATTAATTTCGTGCGCCACCCCCGCCACAAGTTGACCAAGAGAAGACATTTTTTCACTTTGAATTAACTGGGCTTGGGTGCGTTGTAGCTCTTGCAAAGCTTTCTCTAGTTCCATAGCTTTTTCTCTGATCTGTGCTTCCGACTGGCGCATCACCTCCTGAGCCTGTTTGCGTTCCGTAATATCGGCAGCCATGCTCATCACCAGACGCCGGCCATCCGGTAGTTCCCCTAAAGGCGCGGAACTAAACTCCCAAATTTTGATATTCCCGCTGGCTGTCCTAATTTCATATTCCCCCTCTTCCACCCTACCAGCGAGGCTGTAAAGTTTGTCAATATAATCGTACACAGAGTTTTTTCTTTCCCCGTAGGCTTTTTGTGTCCAGTCAGCTATTGTTGGGATATCTTCTAGGGTGTAACCGCTCAACTCTGTCCAAGTTTGGTTAAGGGCGATAACTTCTCCATCTTCGGCATGAACGATCAGCGGAAAAGGAGCGTATAAAACCGCACGACGAAAACGATCCTCGCTTTGCTGTAAAGCTTCTTGTGATTGTTTTTGCTCGGTAATATCATTATTAATTTCCAAAATTGCCGAAGGCTGACCGGCCTCATCGCGCAGCAGCGTCCACCGGCTCGCCACTGTAATTTTCCCGCCATCGCGCAGAGTGTGAATCAATTCCCCTTGCCAGAAGCCCTGTTGCAAAAATCTTTTTAAAATTTCTTCGAGGGGCTGGGGAAATACTGTCTCTAAAAAACTGTGGATATACTTGCCGATGGTTTCTTGTTTAGTGAAACCGTAAAGCTTTTCTGCCCCCTGATTCCAGTAAATAATCACATCATCTAGGGAGCGAATCATAATAGAATCGTTTGCCAAGTCAATCATTTGGTTGTGTTGTTGCAGCGCCGCCTCCACTTCTTTTCGCTCAGAAATTTCTGTGTTTAAAGCCCAATTCATCGCCTCGACTTGTTTTGTTTTGGCTTGTGCCTTTTGCGCTTGATAAACCGCCAGCGTCAGACACCCAGCCACTACCGAACCGGCCAGCAGTACCAATTCGGGAACTGATGATTGTTCATCTGCGAGCAACTCAGCAGAAGGCCAGACGCGCACTCGCAACGTAATACCGTCAAGAGGAAAAGACTCTTCCTGGCCCCAAATCTCTGCGTTTTGGCTATTGGCTTCGTCGCGGCTGTAAATTTTGGTTTGACCCTCAAACACGCTCAACCGATAGTCGGGGAGAATTTGCGTATTCAAAATTGTTTTGAATAGTCCTTCGGTGCGAAAGCTGGCGAAGACGAACCCTTCCAAACGATTATTGCGGAGTACCGGCACATAGGCCCACAACTCCCTGCTGCCTTCGGCGGAGAGGGAGGGGACTACAATAATATCTCGCCACTTTGACGGCTTGGGGGCGAGAACTTGCTGATGGGCTTGGGTTTGGGGTGCCTCAATTTCAGGCCGCGATGTTGTCCAGCGCGGTTCAAACTCGGTGCTTACCCACTGCAAAGTCTGGCAATTGGGATAAAAATTTAAGTAAGTTTTTGCTGCTAACTGCCATTCGGAGGCGCTGAGTTGATCGTACTTAGCCAAGGAACTGCTGAGTTGTTGGAGTGCGTCAATTCGGGTAGCCAGACGGCCACGAACTTCGTTTCTGACAGCCTCCGCTGCGATCTGAACTTTCCCGTCAATTTGGCTGCGTACCTGTTGCTTTGCTACTTGCCAAAGCCCTAACGTGGCTAAAAGGGTTCCAGCGCCTACCAAGAGGGGAAGCCAGCGGAAGAAAGAGGGCGATTGGCCGGTGGGGGCATTCGTCCACTTTTCCCAATTGCCAGAGACGATGTTTATTTTCATGGATCGTGTTTGATTGAGCGACTTTTAATACTTGTGGGAAGAGGCCAGCAATCTATCTCTAGTGGATAGCAATTCAAAGGCGCACCGCTCGAAAAGTAGATTTTTGGAAATAATATTGAGTGTTTAGTAGACGAGGGTAGTCTTATGGTTGTTGGGGTGGTCGGTGGGTAAGACCGGCTCTTGCGGTAGAATGATTTTCACCTCCTCTTGGAGTTATTGTCAAGATAAACTCTCCTTTTTATGGAAGTGCTGATGTACTCTGATGGTTTATATGTTGCCGATTTCTTTTTAGAAAGACACCCTTCTGATATATAGCCTTTTCAGGCAGATGAAGTACACCCCCGATTATTGTAGGGGCGGTGCCCCCGTGCCAGCCCGTTCCGGAACGTACCTCACCAATATGAAAACCGCTATATTTATTTGCTCCTTATGCTCAGTCAAGAAAATCCTATCGAAGCAGTTTGGTTATCATTGAAAAGCTTACTTAGACGGGGTTACCGCTTCTGTAAAAACTTTACCATTATCAAGTGAACGATTGTTTAAGCTTTTAGTTGATTTCAAGTTGTTCTCTTTTGCTGATATCAAAAAATATAATGCTTTTTTATGCTTCATTGGAAAATGCTATATAAAAGTTTTATCTTATATCGCTTTATTTAAGTTTTCTAAACTAATCAGCCATTCATTAAAATGACGACATTTACTTCTAATGGTTTCTAAACCAATTTTTTGAGCCATTAAAGGTGCTACAGAAACTTTTGCACCTTTATAACTGGGAATAAATTCAATAATTCGCTTAGAAGGTGCAGTTGTTATTCCATCATTGATTAATTCGGGAGATGTATAGTTGTTACAAAATTCCGATAATTGCTCTATATTTATTGAATATTCGGGGAACCTTTCTATTAATAGATTTGGATTACTTAGAATCAAGGCTTCAAATTCATGGAGTTGAATATAAGGAATAAAACGATAATCATTAATATCGTTAGCAAAAGCCATTTCTAATTGTGTAACTCTTTGATATGGATCAGATATTTTTTTTGCTTCATCAAATTGAGGGAATTCATTTGGTAAAGCATATAAATCAAGCATAGTTGTCAATCTTACCTCTTTAGCTTTGTCCTCTTTTAGCCAAATCAATATATCGTTTTTAGTTTTTTCATAATTAACTAATCCACCTCGATAGACGCGGGTTTTAGTCCGTTTAGTTGTAACACAATGGACATCAGTAAGCACGTTAAAATCAGCTAAATGTTGAGCTAAAACGGAGTTTACAAATTCTTCTTCTGTTTGGCCTTCAGCAATAATATGTAAACGAATCATTTGCTAGGTCTTCCTCCAATAATATTTTTATTCCATAATTCAGAGAGGGAATATTCTTCTAACCAATCTTGAAGAGTGTCTGAATCTAACCGTTTCAAAGTAGATTCACGATTTTTTCTTTCAACGACAATAATATCTTCCGGTTCAAAACAATCAATTAACAAGGTAGATTGAGTTGCTAAAATGACTTGTGTATGATGAGAGATACTTTTAATCAAACCACCAAGAATATTAATGGCATAAGGATGTAACCCTAATTCTGGCTCATCCAAAATCAAGACATCAGGTAAATCGCTTTCTGGTTGTAATAAAAGAGTCACTAATGCCATCGTTCTTAATGTACCATCTGAGGCTTGATGCGAGCTAAAAATTAAGTCGGTATTATTTTCTTTCCATTGTATAATTACAGAATAATTTATAGGCTCTAAAACAAATTCAAGGAAAAAGGGAGCAATTTGTCTGAGAGTTTCTACTATTCTTTGGTAATAAATAGGTTCTGTTTCTCTTAACCTTAAAAGTAATGGTGCTAAATTTGCTCCATCCTCTCGTAAATAACGATTATCGTCTGTATTCCATCTTTGCCTAATTCGAGCCGTTTCTGAAGTGTTATGAAACTGATAAACTGCACAATTTTGAATTAATTTAAAAATTATTTTAGCAGTAGAATCTCCTAAATTTGCTTGATTAATTAATGCTGCTTCTTTATGACCTGCATCTAACGATTGCCAAGATGCTAAAGTCGGAAAAGTTGAACGAGAAAAACGATATTTTTCCTCAGCAAAAATAAAGGTATCGGCTGCTCCATGAAAAAGCCTAAAAAAATAATCATTTTTACCGACATCTGTTTCAAACTTCAATTCTACTTGAATTTGGGGAGTGATTGCTGCACCATCAAACAAAAGAGCATTTGCTCCTCCAGATTGACCTATAAATATTTGTAATTGTCCGGGGTTTTGTATCATCCAACGGAGTAATTTAAAAAAAGAAATAAAGTTAGATTTACCGGCTCCATTTGCCCCTATTAAAACATTGATTGGTGATAAAACTAAGTCAAGTTCTTTAATTGATTTGTAACCTTTTATTTTAATTCTTTTCAGCATAGTTATTTTATAGTCCAAAAAAACGATTTTCTAAAAATCCTGTTTCTCAAAAAGACCAGGTTTTTTAAAAAGCCTATTATAAATTACGTTAAAAATCTACACCGCGTTTCAATTCTACGCCGTGATTTGCATAGTGTTTATGACAATAAACCTCAGAATGCACACTTGCCAAATCAAAATAAGCAGGAATTTTTACACACCGGCCTGTAATCACAATTTCGGTATCACGAGGTTTCCGTAACAAGGCTTCAACAATGGGTTCTACAGGCAGCAATTCTAAATCCACTGTCGGATTCAATTCATCTAATATAATCGTCTTATACAACCCTGATGCTATCGACGCTCTGGCAATTTCCCAACCACGCTCAGCCTCTACATAATCTAGTTCTTGCTGTTGACCACGCCAGACAATTGCATCACGTCCGCAACGGTGATGATCAACTAAATTCGGATAAATTTGTTGCAAGGCTGCAATGGCTGCATCTTCTGTATATCCACTCCCACCTTTTAGCCATTGCATAATTAAAACTCGGTGAGATTTATCTTGACTAATTCCGCGTCCAATGGCTTGTAAACCTTTGCCTAAAGCGCTGGTTGATTTGCCTTTGCCGGCGCCGGTATATATCTCTATTCCCTCCAGACCATTGTGTTGAGAAAGTTCGTGATAATGCGGCTTCATTTCTGAATGCAAATCGGCAATTTCTAACAACGCCGGGGGAGCAGACCGGCCTGTGGCAATAATTTCGAGATGCTCTGGTTTATGCTGGAGAGTATGAATGACCTCCTCAACCGGCAACAATCCCAAGTCGAGAACGGGGTTTAATTCATCTAAAACCACCACCGAGTACAAACCAGAGGCGATGGCACCTTTGGCGACATCCCAACCGCGTTGAGCTTCTAAGCGATCAAACCGAGTAATTTCATCTGGGCCAAAAAATTCTGCTCTGCCGGTGCGTACCTGGTCGATCAAATGCGGAAAACCGCGCTGTAAAGCCTCAATTGCGCCATCCTCATCGTAATCCCGTTCGGGCCCTTTGAGAAACCGCAACAGCAGGACTCGCGTAGGCTGTTCTGTATTTATCCCTAAGCCAATGGAGCGCAAAACCACGCCTAAAGCCGCTTGGGACTTGCCCTTGCCTGCTCCATCATAAACGTGAATTTGACCGACGATCCGCTCCTGACGGACAACAGCGGTGCGAATGCCAATCCCTATCCTGCTCATGGTTTCAACTGTGTTTAGGTGCGCTTTCAATTTTCTTAAGGTATTGTACCTTTGTATGTAGCTCCCCACACAAAAAAACAAAATCTGCCTATTTATTTAACCGTTTAAAGCACAAATGCTCATACCTTTACGCGCTATCTTGTTTCAAGCTTTTTTTTTACTAATTGTCATCGCCATCGAAGCGTCAATTTTGTACTGGCGCTTAAAAATTGGCCGCAAAAAAAGCGTTGAATATTCGGCAGCTATGAATTTATTTGCAGCGATTTTTGGCTGGGTTGTTTTTTTTCTTTTTGTTCCCTTGCTTAGTAGGGATTTAAAAGCACAAATTATCAGTTATATTTTTTTTAACAAGTTTTTCTATCCCAGCGACTTCCAGCCTGTGTTGTGGTTAGTGGTTGCAGCAGTTATAAGTTTTTTTGTTTCTTTGTTTGTCAAAATTCGCCTTTTAGAAATTTTGCGTTATTTACTCAAACCAGAACTCGTCAGAGATGATTTTCAACCAGGCACTCCCTTGAGCCTTGCCGAGCCTATTTTATCAATGACCGGCATCAAAAGCAAGACTCTCAAACAAAAAAGCAAGAGCCAAAAAATTTTGTTAGGACGCCGGCAAGCTATTGCAATATTATGGGGTCATGCAACCAGTCATACCACTATTTTACTGCTGTTATTTTTACGAAATATCCTGAGCTAAAAATATGAAAGGAATTCTTGAATTTATCAAACAAGTTTTAACCCGTGTCAAACCGCCGCGTCCTTTTTCGTGGCAAACATTATTTATAATTAGCTTGTTTTCTTGGTTTATGGCTTTCATGTCTTTTCTTTTCTCTCAAGGAAGCAATAATACTTATAGTCCTTTTGTTCGAGAGCTTTTAACGTTATGGGGCTGGATTTTTTTAGTTTTAAGTTTGGATTGGTGGACAGTCGAAAATTCTACTTCTTTCGCCAATTTTTTATTAGGAGCATGGCTGACTGGGGCGGTGGTGTGTATCTTTATTTTTGGGTTCTTATTTGAAAGAGTCTCGATTTTATATGAGCCTTTACCCTATGTGTGTTGGCCGATATTTTCTGCAACTATTGCTGTATTACACCGGCTTTATCCGGCTTCTGTTAAGTATAAATCTCTTTTAGATCCGCCTAAAATTATAATTTTAATTTTACTACATCTTACCATAAGTTGCTGGTTAAACTTTCATTTTATGATTCAAGATTGGTTAAAAGAATATCCCAGTCTGCGAGGGGATAACTTTGATCGCAGCGGGTTTGTGAGTTTCGTGGAAGTGAACCCCTTATCAAATAATGCAGCACGGGGAGAAAATATGCTCAATTCGCTAGGCACTTTTTTGAAAAACGCAGCGGATGGAGAACCTTTAGCAAAAGGACAAGAAGTGTTTGCCAAATTAGAAAAAGAGCTTAAAGGAAATAACCCCCAAACAGGAGAACAACTCACCGGCAAACCTTGGCTAGAGGTGAAAAAAACGCTTTTAAAAAATCAACAACTAACGACTCCAGACTTAGAAGAAGATGTTTTTTGGTATATCAGAGCCGACCGGAAAATCGGACAATTAGAATATACCCTAAAATTACAAGCCCTATGGCGTGGGCCGAGTTCCTCCGCCTGGGGGTATGAAATTGAAAAAATTTGCAGACTGGAGGAAATTTATCGTATAGTAACACCGCCTGCCGGCCAGAAACAAGCTCAAATGAAACAAGTTTCTGTTGGTGAGGTAAGTTGTTCAGCGCCAGAATTAAAACCCAAGGAAACCTCACCAAATCAATTAGTAAATAGTCGCAATGTTTTAGGAGATTAGCCGTGAATATCAATCGAGTTTTAACGATAGCTAAAAATGTCTTTTCCGAACTCATTCGCCAGCGAGTTCTCTATATCATCCTCTTTTATGGGATTGTCTTACTGGTTAGCTTCCCCCTTTTAAAAGAAATTTCTGTAGGAACGGAAAATAAAATTTTTATAGATTTTGGTTTGGGTTTAATGGGAATCCTTGGTTTAGTTGTTATTGTTTTTATAGGAACATCCCTGATTAACAAGGAAATCGAAAAACGCACGATTTTAGTGTTAATTGCTAAGCCGATCAGCCGCACAGAATTTTTGCTTGGCAAGCATTTAGGTTTATCGGCTGTCTTGGGGTTGATGTTAGTGGCGATGAGTGCCATTTATTTTGCTTTGCTGATTCTGAGACAAGTACAATTTTCCTTTGGCAGTATTTTACTGGCGATTGTTTTTCTGTTTTTTGAATTGTCTCTTTTAGCGGCGGTGGCTTTATTTTTTGGGGCTTTTACTAATACGCTTTTGGCTACTTTACTCACCTCTGCTGTGTATGTGATGGGACACCTTAGTAAGGATTTATTACAATTGGGGGAAATTAGCAAAAATAGCAATATCAAAAATGTTACTCAAGCATTGTATTTAGTTTTGCCTGATTTGGGCCGGTTGGATTTGAAAAATCTTGCTGTTTATGGGATTTTGCCGCCGGTTACTGATTTGTTTTTGAATGCTTTTTATGCTTTGATTTATGTGGTTTTGTTGTTGGCTTTTGCTAATTTAATTTTTTCAAGACGGCAGTTTTAGGAGTTTTTTAACCGCAGATAAACGCAGATAAACGCAGGGAGGATGTCTGGTTTACAGATGAATGCAGATGTAGTAATGTTGTAAATGGGTTGTTTTTTTGTTTGATGGGGTTTTATGCTGAATGAGAAGTTGGTTCGCTTAAGAGGGATTTTTGCTGAGATGGATCGGGCTTTGATTGCTTATTCGGGGGGCATTGATAGCACTTTGGTGGCAAAAGTTGCTTATGATGTTTTAGGTAGTCGTGCTTTGGCAATTACTGCTGTTTCTCCTTCTTTATTGCCTGAAGATTTGGAAGATGCGCGCATTCAAGCAGCAGAAATTGGGATTTTACATGAGGAGGTAGAAACCCATGAAATGAATAATCCAAATTATACTTCTAATCCGGTTAATCGTTGTTATTTCTGCAAGAGTGAGTTGCACGATACGCTTAAACCTCTGGCAATTGAACGGGGATATCCTTATGTTGTGGATGGGGTAAATGCTGATGATTTACACGATTACCGGCCCGGTATTCAAGCGGCAAAAGAACGCGGTGCTCGTTCTCCTTTGGCTGAGGTTGGTGTTAGTAAAGCTGAAGTAAGACAGTTGGCAAAAGAGTTAGGTTTACCTTGGTGGGATAAACCGGCCCAACCTTGTCTGAGTTCGCGTTTTCCTTATGGTGAAGAAATTACGGTTGCTAAGTTACAAAGAGTCGGACGTGCAGAAAGGTATCTGCGTCAATTAGGATTGAAAAATTTGCGGGTTCGTTCAGAAAAAGATACCGCAAAAATTGAATTGCCGGCAGAAGAAATTAAGCAGTTTGTGTTAACTACTGAGTTGCCGGTTTTGGTTGCGGCTTTTCAAGACTTCGGTTTTATGTATGTGACGCTGGATTTGGAAGGCTACCGCAGTGGTAAACTTAATCAAGTTTTAAGTTTAATGGCTTAAGAAAAATCTGGATTGGGCGGGTAATGTTTAATCGCGGGCAAGATGCCCGCGCCACTGGGGGTTAAGCCCTACAAAAACCGGCTTTTAAAAAAATACATAAAAGCAGAAAAAATTTATGGGACTTCAATTACAAAATGTCATTCCTTGGGGTCGCAGGTTGGAAGAATATCTCCGAATGTTTGATTTATCTTCCGCAGACCGGCAGTTGTCTATTTTAGATTGTGCCGGTGGGCCTGCCAGTTTTAATTGTGAAAGGACAAGGTTAGGTTATAGAGTTATTTCTTGCGACCCAATTTATCAATTTTCTACGGCAGAAATTGCCCAACGTATTGAAGAAACCTACCCAACTGTTATCGAAGGTGTTGAGGCAAATAAAGAAAATTATGTGTGGAAAGATGTAAAATCACCGGCCCATCTAGGAGAAATTAGAATGATGGCAATGCGGCAATTTTTAGAAGATTTGCCGGTGGGAATAGAACAAGGCCGGTATATTCCCGCAGAGTTGCCGGTTTTGCCTTTCAACAATCAACAATTTGATTTAGCTTTGTGCGGACATTTTCTATTTTCCTATTCGGATTTTTTCTCGCAAGAGTTTCATATTGCCTCAATTTTGGAATTGTGCAGAGTTGCAGCAGAAGTGCGGATTTTTCCTTTGTTGAAAATCAACAATGAACCCTCCCCAATGGTAGAACCGGCCATGCAAGAATTAAAAGCACGAGGTTATCAAGTTGAGAAAAGGTTTGTACCTTATGAATTTCAAAAAAATGGCAATCAAATGTTAGTTTGCCGGCCGGCTTAAAAAATTCTTTTCTATTCCACCGGCACCAAAAAATAGCCGTTAATTCTCCAACTGTTATCGGCTTGTTTTTCCATCATATAAAGCGCCCTCACCGGCACACCTCCTGCACTCATTAATAGCACTGGTTGAGCCGGCAACCCTTGCAAAATCGTCATTTCTTCAAAAATGACAGAACGGGGCCGGTAAACAGCTTTATAAGCCGTTTTTACCATTTGCATAAAAAGGGCCGGTGTTTTAAATTGTGCCTGTATCCCCGGACTGGCAAAAGCAAAAGCAGCTTCCGCATCATCATTTTGAAAAGCGATTAATTGACTTTCAATTATTGAACGGATCTCACTGCGATCATTTTCAGTAATCTGCATAATTGTATTTAAACTTGTATAAGAGTTAATCAAACCTTCAGCTAACTAAGAGTTTTCATGGGAATTTGCAGGTAGGAGTCGGGTTTTTCTTTGTTGTTGTGAATTGCAAAAAAAAGTTTTTCAATTTCTTTAAGAACACTAGCTGGATAATAAATCATACCGCAGTCGAGACAAACCTCCACCGGCATATTCGGAACAAGCAAATATTTACCTTCATAGCTGTAAAGGTATTCGATAATTCGTTCTTCATAACAGTTAGTTCCACAAAAATTACATTTCACTTCTTGCATAAATTTAGCCTCTAGTTCTAGGATCTATAAATTATTGACTTTTCATAGTTTTATCCAACTTGCAAAACTTCCTGTTTAATCGGCTGACATTGAAACACCAAAATAGATGAACATTCAGCAATAAAACTCAAACTAGGACGCAGATATTCAAAAGCAAAAATAACTTGATCTTGATAACCTTGGTCATTTTTACATACCCACACAGTCATCAGTTTTTTACCCAAAAAATTCCTACACCAAGAGGGAGTTACTGCCGGTTCAAAATAAGCTAAGTGTTCCTGAATAATCTCTATCTCATCGCTATCAGCAAGAGGTAAGAGAGTAACAGATGTCTTTTCAAAAAAGAGTTGAACTTTATCCAAGCATAAATTATCGCCGCCATCTTCTTTATATTCAACAATTGATACAGCTTTTAGAGGTTCCCCTATCGGAAATTCATTGATTGCCATATTTTTCACGTTTTTTCCTTGCTTGTTTTAGAATTTTAATCGCAGTTATTGCATCTTCATCACCCTCAGCCGCCAAATTAGCAATTTCACCGACTCTAAGATTTTGGTAATCGCTTCGCAGTTGTGAAACTTGACCTTGCCCGCCCCCCCGTTGTCGAATAGCATCCGCAATAATCTCATCTTTTATATTAACAAGATTACCTAGCTTCCTTTCTGCATCTCGTGTAAGTGCAATTCCTTCTTCCTCATTCATTGATTTAACTTTTATATAAAACTTAAAAACCCCCCAAAAAGGGAGGCTTTTTTTCACTAAGGAGTCATTTGCAACTCAGGTCTTTCTTCAGGAAGAATTGCCCCTTCCACCGGACAAACATTCAAACAAATTCCACAGTCGATACAAGTTGCAAAATCAATCCAATAATAATCAGTACCCTTCGTATTTTTTCCTGGCCCTTCATGGATGCAAGCAACCGGACAAGCCTCTACGCAATCAGCAACCCCCTCACAAACATTCGTAACAATTGTATGCGGCATAGTCTTCTCTCCTCTCAAAACATCGCGCTAAAAACCACCGGCAATTTCTCATCAAAATTACCGGCCCCTAGCATCTTTACATAACTTCATTATCTCTAATTCACGCTCTCAATTTCCGCCTCCCCGTCATCCTTCACCCAAGCAATGTTTTTAATTCGCCGTTCCCGCGCATATTCGCGTACAGCATCCCGCGTTTCCCGCATCCCAAAATCCACCTCCACACGCACCAAATCCCCAGAAGCACGCAATTTTTGCGCGTAAACAAACGCCTGCGAGGCACCATCCACCGGCACCACCAACCAATCACAAGGCACCGTCTCCTGTGGCAACACCCCAGACGGCAACAAACACCCCTGTAACTCCTCAATATTCAAACAAAACCCAATTCCAGGCACATCTTCACCTTGAGGGTGATACAAACCCAACAACTGATCATACCTTCCGCCTTGCCCCAAAACACAATTACCTGTATCCGTCACAACCTCAAAAACCAGGCCGGTGTAATAATCAAAAGTCTGCAACAAACTCAAATCCAAAATCACCGGCAACTGTGGCGAACACTCAGCCAACAACTCCACCAAAGATTTTAACCTATTGACAATTTCCCGCTGATGTGCATTCAATTCCAAATTACTAACTCGCTGCAAAACATCCGCCGGACGTCCTCGCAGATCAAACAAAAACAAAGCCCGTGAACGCAACTCAGGCGAAAGAGGCAACATCTCCAGGCTGAGCCGGTCAAGGTGAGCAATAGCATAACGAACTCTATCTTGCAAAGCCGGCGGAAACTCAGCCAAAAGCGAACGCATCAAACCGGCCTCACCCAAAAGCAACCGCCACCGGCTTAACCCCAAAAGCTGCAAACAGTCTGACAGCAAAAGCAAAACCTCCGCATCCGCCATCAAACCACCGGCACCAAGCAACTCAACCCCAGCCTGAAAAAACTCTTGTTGCCCGCCGTGAACGCCCTCACTAGCCCTGCGAAACACATTCGCCACATAGTATAACCTCTGCGGCTGAGATGACCCTACCATCCGCGTCACCGCAGCACGAGCAATCGAAGCCGTCAACTCCGGGCGCAACCCCAGCACCTCATCCTTATCCTGCAATTGAATCACAGCAGAGGGCTGAACAGCCCCCCCAGCCGTCAGAGTCTCCAACCGTTCCAAAGTTGAAGTAATAATCTGGTGGTAGCCCCACCGGCGAAAAACCGTTCTCAGCCGCTCCTCAATCCAATATTTTTGAGCAACATCAACCGGCAATAAATCTCTAGCACCTGTAGGGGGTTGATAAACCATTATTTCTTTTTCCCGCCACCTCCAAACAACCCACCAAATATACCACCGCCCGGATTCTCTGGTTTATTTCCCGGTTTAGGAGGCGTTTTTTTCTGCGAAGACTGGCCGCCTTTTTGTGCCGGTTGGCTGCCACCGCCAAACAATCCACCGAATAAATCCCCCGCTTGTTCTGATAGACTTGGTGATTTACCAGCGGCTTTTTTTCCAGCCGCACCCGCTTTTTGGGCCGGTTTTTCTATAATTTTCTTAGCATCCAAAGCAACTTTTTCTTGCGGGTTTAATTCCAGCGCTTTATTAATATGAACCTTTGCCATTGCTTGCTGCTTTTTCTTGAGATAAACCATCCCCAACAAAGCATGGCAGTGGCTATTTTTCGGTTCAATCTTCAGCGCATCTTTTAATTCCAAAATCGCCTTATCAAAATCATTATTTCCCATCCATTGTTCAGCCCTTTGATAATATTGCTCAACCTGGGAAGCGGATTTTACTGGCGGTGGCGGCGGTGGTGGTGGAGCCGCTTTTTGAGCCGCTGGCGCAGCCCCCGGAGTTGGGGGTTTTGGCGCAGCTGCTTGAGCGCCAACCACTGCACCTTTGCCTTCTTTTCTCATCAAATAAACAAGATTTAACTCGCTTATTTGTGTAATGATATCCAGAGTTTGCGATAAGTTTTGATATTGATTTTCTGCCAGTTTTGTTAAGGCAGTTTTGTAGAAATTTTCATAATCATGCGCCTGCAATAATTGTTTAGCAGTTTCGCTTTGAATTTGCGCTTTGCTCAGGTCTTGGACACAGCGCTTTGCCATTTGGCCTAAAAGAATAGAATGTTCTGTACGTTCCCCCTCATTTTGCAATTTATCATAAGCCGGACTGACCAACTTTGCTAAGAGTTGCTTGGCAAGTTCTTTTTCTTCTTCGCTGGATGCTTTACAAGTGTCTGGGTGGAGGTTGCGGGCTATTTTTAGATAGCGTTTGCGGATCTCGCTGGGTTCAGCGGTGACAGGAACGCCTAAAATGGCGTGGTGATCGGTAAAGTCGAGTTGAAATAAGCCTCGGTTGAGTTGAAATGACATAGTACGCTATTCCAGTGCGGTGCCGGTTGTTTCTAATTTATCTTGGTTGTGGCCTGATTGACATTAAAACTCTCTTGCTAACCCCCTCCCCAGTGGCGCGGGTGTCCCGCCGGCGAGCAATCACAGCCAATATGGCTGTCCCACTGGTGGTAAATGAGGCTTATTGCCAAGAATTGAGGGGCGGAGTTTCTAATAATGCTTGGCTGAGGCTGTTGTGTAGATGTCCATTGGTGGCTAAGATTCTGCCAGAATGAATATCAAATTTATTGCCATCATAAGCGCTCACTTTACCCCCAGCTTCTTGTATCAATATCACACCGGCAGCCACATCCCAAGGTTGTAAACCTCTTTCCCAGTATCCATCAAGGCGCCCACAGGCGATATGAGCTAAGTCAATCGAAGCCGCGCCGCTGCGTCGCACCCCTTGGGTAAGATGGGTAAGATGGCAAAATTCCGCATAGTTATTATCGGAGGTTTCGCGGCGGTCGTAGGCAAAGCCGGTGACGAGGAGGCTTTTTGCCAGATCAGAGGTTTGAGAGACGTTAATAGGTTGCCGGTTGCGGGTGGCGCCTAGTCCTTTGGCGGCGCGGAAAAGTTCGTTATGGAAGGGGTCAAAAATTGCTCCTACTGCCGGTATGCCATCAATTAATAAACCAATAGAAGCCGAGAAAAAAGGGTATTGGTGGGCAAAATTGGTGGTACCATCGAGGGGGTCAATGGCCCAAAGATAGGGGCCGGTGGTGTTGCCGAGACTGCCGCTTTCTTCGGTAAGGATACCGTGTTGGGGAAGATGCCGGTTTAAGACTTCCAAAATAGCTTTTTCCGAGGCTTTATCGGCTTCGGTTACTAAGTCGCCAGGGCGGCCTTTTTCTTGAATATTTTTGAGGTTTCCCAGATAACTTTGCAAAACTGTGCCGGCGGCTAAGGCGGCTTCTGTAGCGATGTCTAAAAATATCTGAAGTTGGTCATTTGTCATTTGTTATTTGTCCTTTGTTATTTGTGAAAATAGGGGCCGATAGGGGGGTAATGACCCTACATTGTTCCTGTGTTATTTTCTCTTTGTTTACGGAATTCTGCCGGTGTTTGTCGCATGGGGTTTTCGGGGTTCCAAATTCCTAAACCCATTATTCTTGCGTATTCTTGGGCACTTTCAAGGCGTTTTTGATATTTGGTGTTAGGGTCTCGTGGGGATGCGAGTACCAAGCCTTCTTTAGCCAGTTCTTCGTTTAACAGTTTGTTATTTACCCAAACATAAGCAAGCAGAGTACAGCGGTTCTCAAAACAATATTTACTTTCCACATCAGACTCTAATAAAACCTGCTGATTATTAATCAACTCTTGCAGCCGTTGTTTAGCTTGTTCGCCCCAAGGTTCTTGTCTAAAATCAGGTGCATCAACACCAATGAGACGAATTCGATTAGAAACTTCCAAACTGCCAGAAACTTCCAAACTTTGACCAGACAAAACTCGTTGCACCGGCACCGTGATTCCTTGTGGCTTAACCTGCTTTTGACACCCCCCCACCAAAAACAAAAACATCAGCAACAAACAGTAAACCCATCTGCGTTTATCAGCGTTCATCTGCGGTTAAAAATTCTTAATCCTCATCAAGCGGCAAACCAAACCGCACCTTACCCTTACCAAAATACCGGCCAAACTGCAACTCATAGACCTCATCCTCATCCTGAGTTTCCACCTCCAAATCTGTACGCGGATAGCTCACACAGAGTAAAGCATAACCCTGTTCGCGCAGTTGGGGCGAGAGTCCCATAGCTTCAGGTTGGTAAAGTTCGCCGGTTTTGACACGCACAGCACAGGCGGTACAGGCGCCGTTACGACAGGAAAAGGGAAGGTCTACGCCTTGATTTTCGGCACTGTGGAGGATGTAGCGGTCTTCGGGGACAGTGACGGTGTAGGTTTTACCGGTCTGCCGGTGGTGGATGGTGATTTTATGGGTTGGGGTCATGTTGAGTTATGGCAAGGATGGTTCACTTTGTAGAGGGTACGATAAAACGGGGGTCTGGGTCTAGCTGCCGGTGGGGGTGAAAAAGTTTTTTTGGAAAAGCTCTTGCCAAGATGGGGTAAGTTCTGCTAACGTATTTATCTTGTGGCTAGTAAATTAATTTGCTAGTTTCCGCCTGGAGAGGTGGCCGAGTGGTTGAAGGCGCAGCACTGGAAATGCTGTTTGGGGGTAACTTCAACGAGGGTTCGAATCCCTCCCTCTCCGTTGAAAAAAATAGTTTTTAAAAACCCGGTTTCGTCAAGAGGCCGGGTTTTTAAGTAAGGAATTATGAAATCGTTAGGATGGGTATGTTGGTAGTAAACGTCATAGCCATGCGGGTAAAGAAACAAGATATTTTTTGTAAGGATTTTGAGGCGGTGGGGTTGGCTGAAATGTGGGGATGGGATGGGGTGCCGGTGAAAGCAAATGTAGTTTGAAAAAGCCGTAGGAATTCTTCAACAAAACCGGCCTAAAATTTATGTATAGGAAAAAGGCATATATTTAAGCCCTAAACGCTGTTTTTTGTTAGTGTAGCATTTTGACCAGTGCGTTGATGGGGGTCGGTTTGAGACGCTTCAAACGCTCGAAATAAGCGCCAGCCGTGAAGAATAACACGGCTGAGTTATGTTTTAGCGTCGTGTTTCTAAAGCCATCTCAACTATCTTTTCTAAAGAATTAAAATCGGTAGACGATTCTATCAATTTTAGATAGTATGAAATGCTCAGTGCTAATGGAAAATCCCCATTGTAACGTAAATCTTGTGGTTGTCTTAAAATTGCATTAATGTGGTTTTCGCGGAACGTTATATCGTTTAAAAAAGCATCCCTAGCTTGTTGACCATAATAGCGGGAAGGAAGTAACTTTGCTGGCGGAGAAACGGTTCCTAATCTAAACTCGGTTTCACTTATAATTATGCCCATTCCCTTACGAACATAAGCAACATCCGAGACGTTTTCCCAATCAGTCCAGACTCTCATCCTAGCAGTAAATCTTGTGTTAAATCCTTTCATATAAGGTAGCCACAAGAAAAGTGCTGGACTGTTTCGCTGATTATCAAAACGCAACTCAGCAAATAGCTTTGTTTTACCTCTTCCATATTTTATACTGCCGGATTCGGTAATTTCTTTGATTCGTTTGTCAAAGCTGAGAATCTGCCGGCGTAGTTTCAATATTGCCTGTTTTTCTTCCTCATTACACTTGTCTATAAATTTAAAAAGTAACCGAGGAGGCTCAGGCAGATTAGCATCGGCATCCTTCACTTTCTTGAAAAGTTCGGCTTTTAATACTTCTTCGCCACTATCAATGTTTTTGATGTGCAAATTAAAAAGATCGGCGGATTCTAAGATTTGAAATTGCCAAAAATCAATAGATAAATGGTGATACTTTCGATCTGTAAAATTATCTCGGTGAAAAGCCGGTGTAACAGCGACAAGGCGGACAGGCAGAGAGTAGTCTATTTGTTCGGAGAAAGGTTTTTCGTCTTGCAAGGCGTCATAATAACGGGTGAGTTGCTGAACAACATATCGATCTTCAGTGTTTTTTAGTTCAAGCACCACTAACTGTTTATTTTCTCCAACAGCTAAAATATCGCAATATTGCCCGCTAATAGAAAATTGCCGCTTTAAAGGAGTTAAATTAAATAATTGTGCTAAATTCGCCCAGATAAAATCTTCTAGTGTTGCTTCGCTTTCAAATACCCACGCTGCTCCTGTTTTTCTTAAACTGACGTATTTTTCCATCTTGACCCTGCCTTAAAAAAAGCTTGCCTTTGTAGTGTGAGACTGATTGTACCATGACAAGGGCTTTTGACCCGGCCAGATATTGTGTAAAATTTTTTAAGCCTTGCTGTGCGGGAATGGTTAAAAATTTGCCACTTAGAACTGGGTAAAAAAACCGGCTCCTTAAAGAAACCGGCTTTTTAAAAACCATCCAAAACGTTATCTTGAAGCAGCCGGTGCCGGTGCAGGAGCAGGCTTTTTCTGAGCCAATAACTTCTCAACACTCATCGCCGCCACCCCAGAAGTAACCACCAACAAACCAAGAATTTGAACCGGCAAAATCATCTCCTTAATAATCAGAAAACCAAACAAAGCAGTTAAAGCCGGCCCACTTGCACCAATAATCGAAGCCAAAGCCGGCCCTGCAAAACGAATCGCAAAATTATTCAGCAAATAACTCGCCAAAGTCAACACCCCCAAAACCGCACCGCCAGCAATTAACTGAGGCCAAATATTCGGAGCAATTTGCACAGCTAAATTCTTTGGTAAAGGTAATGATAAACTTACCGAACACAAAACCAAAATCGTTACAAAACCAACAAAAGTAAACGGGATGGGGTGTAACTTTTTCTGACCCAAAGCAGCAGTTAAAATATAAACCGCAAACGTCATACCAGAACCTAAAGCACTCGCTACCCCAAGACCAACATCACCAAAAGCTTTTTGACCAAAAGCCGGCACCGTTGCCAAAATTAACCCAGCCACAATTACCCCTATCGAGATATAACGCAGAGTTGTAGGCCGGTCGCCAAATAGAACCCAAGAAGCAAATACCGTAACAATGGGATAAACAAAGAAAATTGTAATGGCAATGCCAGTCGGAATATTCCCAAGTGCAATATAAATTAAAACCTGAGACAAAAACAAAAAGAAACCACTACCAACCACTTTTAACCACTGATCCGGATCTTTGGAAGTGACAAACTTTTTCAAATCTTGCCAAACATTGGGATACAAAAAAGTTGCTAAAATCGGCAGAATTGTTAAAACAACAATCGTGCGAAATAGCAAAATTAACAGAGAGTTTCCAAACCCCGGAGTAACAATCCCCTCCAACTGAAAAAGACCTAAAATTGTCCGAGGAGCTTTGCTCTTGATGATAATTTTGATGCAGACATTAAACAGCGACAAAACCACCGCCGAACAAAACGCCAAAAGCACCCCAATTTGCACCATTGAAGCTGATTTTGCCGGTGCCTGTGCAGTTGCCGGTGTTTGCACAGGTTGAGGCTGCACCACCGGCACTGATTGCGGCGTATGCACCAACCCCCCAGACTGAGTAGCCGGCTCAGCCGCCATCAACCTTTGTATATCTTCGGGCGAGAGATGAGCAATATCTACCGCACTTGCATCCATCTCCAACTGTTCAATCAAACGATTAACCAGCCGCTCAATAATCACCTCACCTTGTTGCTGCAAACTATTAAGCCGGTTAAGCTGCTCTATCATCACACTTTGAGTGTGCTGGATTTCCTGCTTTACCTCCTCATAATTAGCCATCAGCGTCCCATCAATTGACGCCAAATATACCCCCGCACCCCGACGATCACGCGGGGTTGGTTGTGTCTCACTTACGATCTGTGAGCCGCGCATTCCGTCGGCAATCTCATCCAAGCGGGACATCAACTTCGCTTGCATTTGACTTGCAACCATTTCCGCGACTTGCTGCGCCAGAGCTTGCTGCTCGGCTGAACCGCGTTGTGAGAGGCTATCCATTTGCTGCAATCTCAATTGCTGCTGCTGAACTCGCAGCCTATCAATATCCTCACTCAGCCGGTATTTTTCACCGACAAGGCGAGTGAAATCTTGCGCCAAATGCAAAATCAAATCTTGCTGTAAATGTTTGAGCTCCTGAGTGACAGCTTTCAAAGCCGCTTCTGCCGCTTTTGAATCACCGGCACCCAAGTTATCTGGTCTATTGTCCAAAGGCCCCATTAGTATCTATCCTCTAGTTAGTTGCTATCTGGGTTCTAATCAAATCGAATCCGTTCGTCAATCTTGCTATGTATTCTGGCAAATTGCGTTAATCAATTGCTGCAATTCTCCATAAAGAAATGTGATAATTTACCACTGGACGCATTTTTCTATGATTTTGAAATAAATTTTTCCAAATTCGTGCTAAATGCGTCTTTGAAACCTTTTGCACCCCAGCGCTATTATTCTATCCCTGCTTTGGGGCGTCACAAGCCAAGAAATTCGGTTATGCGCTCACCAGAAGAACATTTCAAAGATTTAGAAGCTATTTTTCACCAGCACACTCAAGCACTGGAAGCAGAGATCCGGGCTGCACAGCGGATGAAATGCCCAACTGGCCGGCTGCTTGGAAACAAACCTATAACTGGCATTTTACAAAAATTTTTGCCGCCATCAAAATATTTCGCAATTGGGGGGCTGAAGCTGCCGGTTGGGGGTTTTTGCCTCAACGGGATTATCCTAGTAAGGGTAATCGGGAGGGAACTGGTGATTGGTGATGGGGTTATTTAACCGCAGAGGTAAGGCAGGCAGGATGCCCGCCCCACAGATGAATAGGATGGGTTTAGGGATTTTTGCGGGGGTGTGTTTTTTTGGGTTGGGGGGTTATATAAACCGGCTCACAATTGTAAATATTAGGGCACTCAAACCGGCTGCTATGGGCACTGTCACTACCCACGCCCACAAAATGCCTCGCAATGTCGCGCCACTCACCTCAAGCTGCTTTTTGCCTTCGAGCAAACTCCGCACAATTCCAACTCCTACGACGCCGCCAACCAGCGCATGAGAAGTGGAAACCGGCAACCCCAACCGCGAGGCTACCAAAACCGTCGTCGCCGTCGCCAACTCCGCAGAAAAACCGGCGCTTGGTTGTAACTCAATAATTTTTTCACCCACCGTCGTAATGACTCGTTTTCCCAAAACTGCCAAACCGGCAACAATACCCAGTCCTCCCAATACCAAAACCCAGAAAGGCAAGTTAAAAGACTCCAGAGGAACGGTGCCGGTATTTTTTATATAATTTATAGCCGCCAAAGGTGCGATAGCATTTCCCACATCATTAGAACCATGTGCAAATGCCACAAAACAAGCGCTTAAAACTTGAAAGCGGCCTAATATTTTTTCGATTTTAAAATTTACATTTTCCATTGGAGATTCAAACTCTCCAGAGTTACTTGACTCAGCGACAGAATGAGAGGAGAGAGTTTTGAGTTTGTGCCAGGTAAAGAAGGTTATAGAGACTGCTGCACCGGCCCCCACCAACACGCTAAGATCGTGAGCAGGAAAATTTAAACCCGTGTGATTTATGAGCCACAAATGAGCCGGTGCCAAAACCGAAGGCAAAACTAAAAAACCAAAGACTCCGACCAACGCAGAACTCAACCAAGGTATCCATTCTTGCAATTGTTTAATCGGCTCATTTTGCTGCAAAATCCATTTTTTAATACAAGCATAAAAACCTGATGCAACAATTCCACTCACCACCGGAGTGAGAATCCAAGTAATGGAAATGATGCCAATATTTGACCAATCTACGGAACTTTTGCCTGCCGCTACCCAACTAAAGCCGGCAATAGCGCCAACAATGGCATGAGAAGAAGAAACCGGCCAACCTTTAAGCGTTGCAACCTGAACCCATAAAGCACCGGCTACCATCACTACCATCATGCCGGTGATCAAGACTGCGGGTTTATTAATAAACATTTCTGGATTGACAATTTCTGTGGCAAGGGTAGAGGAGACTTCTTTGCCAAAAAGCACGGCACCCAAAAACTCTAAAATGCCGGCTACTAGCAAAGCTTGCTTTAAGGAAAGCGCTTTTGAACCGACGGAGGTTCCCATTGAATTCGCGACATCATTTGCCCCTAAATTCCAGGCAACGTAAAAAGCGAGAATTGCTGCAAAAATGATCATGGTGAGTAGGGAAATAAAAAGTTTAAGGTTAAAGTTTAGCGAAAAATAAGAGCCTGTGAAATCCTCTAAAAGAGGGAGTTTTTTACGCAGAGGTTAACAGAGTAGGAAGATAGCTTTTTATCGCACCTTATCTGCCAGTTTCTCTGCGTAAAAAATATTATTGCTGTTGAAGATAAGACTCAAAACGCTCTCGCAATTGCTGAACGGTTAAATTTTGCGTCCAAAACTCAATCAAAGCGTGACCAAAGGCCCAAGCATTTCGCTCTGGGGTGGCTTGATTTTCTAAGAGCAAAGGCCACAAAGTCAATAAGTCAAAATTGGGCATTTTTTCATCGCCGTTATTTAAAAGTGAGTAGAGTTCATAGGCCATTTGCAGTTTGCCAATAACGACGGGTAATTGTTCTACGGGGATTTGGGTGGCGAGTAAATTTGCGAGGGTGGGAGAGCCGGTGGTTAAGGTTGAAATAAATTGCAAAACGGGGCTTTTTAAAAGTGCGGTTAAGCCTTGGGTTGTTGCCATTTGAAAGGTGTAATTATCGATGATTTTAGCAGCAGCAACAGTACGGACTTCAAGGTTGCGTAAAAAGCGAGCAAGGCGGAGTTTTTTGACCGGCTCAATGGCGTCTAAAAGTGCTAAAGATAAGGCATCAATGCCCCAGGAAGTGCGATTTATTTTGATATCACTTGTGACAACGGGTAAAACAAACTCACATAATTCGCCAAAGGTTTTTGTGCGATATTCTGTTGCTTCGCGGATGGAGATTTCTTTGGGCCGGTTGCCCCATTCCCAATCGTAGGGCGGTTCCCATTCCCGGATGGGACGCAAGCGGTCTACTTGTGTGACGATGGCGATGGCGGGGAGGTCTTCTACATCTGTATAAATTTCTTTGAGGAAGTCTACGTCCATTTGCAAAGCAGGGTCAAGGGCGGGGGTGACAAGTAAGAGCAAGTCAGCGTTGGTAGCATACTCTAGCACTGTCTCGCGGAGGTCGTCGCGTTTAACTTGTTCGTAACCGGGGGTGTCAGTGAGGGTGAGGGTTTGGTCGTTTTGTGTCCAGTGGTAGTTTTTGATTTTGTCGGTGCTGGGGAGGATGTCTACTTCGGCTTTGTCGGCTTGAAAGAGGCTGTTTATGAGGCTGCTTTTACCGGCGCCGGTGCGTCCGACAAGCATGATGTTAAGGGGTTTTTGTTCGACTTCTGTGATGGGTTCGGCTTGGCTGAGGATGTCTTTGAGGGTTTGGGTTTCGGCTTTGGGGAGGGCCGGTTGGGTTGTGGTAAATTCGAGGGGGAGTGTGCCACCACTATAAAGGGCGACTGCTTGCCGGCACAAGTTTTTGAGGGCGGCTTCTCGTAACATTTGGTTGAGGTTTCCAAGCAGTTGTTCGGTGGCTTTATTGTTGGCGCCTTTCGTGGCAATTCTTGCGGCGGCGGATGCGGGGTTTAAGAGCCATTGTGCCCAGTTCCAAACTTGTAGTAATTTGCGGGCGGAAGGTTCTAGTTTGCGATAGATTTTGTAAGATTCATAGGCTTGTCCGACGGTGATTTGATTGAGGGCGGGGGAAAGTTTTTGCATCCATCGATCCATGTCATCAATTGTGCCTCGTATCAGGCTATAAGCTTGGGGAATGTAAATGGAAAGGAGGGGATATTTGACTTCGGGATGGTAGATATGGGCGATGGCGGTTACGAGTTCTTGACATCTTTGCCAGAAGGTTTGTAAGTCTTCCCAAATGGGGGGATCATTTTGTGATTTTAGGATAATTTCTTCGAGGGCTGTTTGGGGCTGGGTGTTGGTGTTATTGGGGGTGGTTTCTATTTCTTGGTTGATGTCTGCGATGATGGCTTCTATTTGTTGGCGGGCCGGTTGTGTCCATTTAACGAGCAGCCATCGCCAGGCAAGAAATATGAGGGTAAATATTGCCCAGATCCAGTTAATTCCCCATTCGTGAATTTGCTGGCCGGCGGCTATTAAAATGAAGCCGATAATGCCGGTGATGGGTAGGGCTAAAATAATCCATTGCCAGGGTTGTAGTCGGGTCATGGTTTTAGGTTGTGAATTGAGGTATATTTTTATTTTGGCGTTTTTGTGCGGAGATGGTGGAGGGTGTGGGTGTGGTATCAGAGGAGGATAAAAGTTTTCGAGGCGGGCCGGTGTGATAAAAAGTTAGTCACCACTTTTTATAATGGGGTGCAGATATGCGTTTCTTCCGGGTTCATACAGTTGCTGAGTTTTTCGAGGTTGATAGTTATTTTACTCAATGTAAAATTGACCATTGATGAGGTTTCGTACAAAGGTAATCTTGATTACATCAATAGTGGTTTTGTGAAGTATTTGGGTAATGAGATCAGATTGAATACCTATCAACACCAGCAGATTGCGATTGAGTATATGCAGAAAAATAAAAACGCTCTCAAAGCTGGGTTAAACGGCGCTCTTAAAAAAAATAAGACTCAGCATTAACCTAAAGATTATAGTTAATTCAAGCTTGATGGCGAGAGGCTTTTTAACGGAAAAGACGCTAGGTTAACCGAAGCAATAACACAACCCTTCACCCCAAAATTCCCTCACTAAAACCCATAAAAAAAGCGACCACAAAAAAACGCAGCCGCCATCAAAACCACTTTTAAAACACCTTATTTAGCTTGAGCCGTGCTGTCTCTTTTTGCCGCAGCAGTAGGAATATATTTCGCAGCCTCGGAATTTTTGGGAAGAGGTTGTAACTCGCCACGATAAACTAATGCTTGATGAATTAACGCCGCCGCTGAGCCCCTTGTAAGCATCTCATTAGGCTTGAAAAATCTCCGATCTGGATAATTCACCACAATATCTGCCTGCGTTGCAGCCGCTACATTATTAACCGCACTTTTGGGGATTTTATCAGCATCTTGGTAATAAGATTTAAGCAAATCTAAAGCCGCATTATCACTCGATGACGTTGCGGTTGTTGCAGCTTGTTGCGGAGCAGCATTTACCGGTTTCTGTTGCTGTGGTAGCGAGGCAATCACCGGCATTAACGGCTGCATCAAAGCCGTTGAAGCAAGGGGAAATAATAACCGATTTTTAGCAATTTTAGACTGTTTTGGCGGCGTTGCTTTTTGAGGAACAACAGCGGCTTGATTGGTTTTCCCCTTATAATCTAAATTCAAGCCTTTTGTTAAATCAATTATCGCCTGCGTGCGGGTAATTCCTTGCTCTGGTTTAAACAAATTTCCCTGGTATTCTTTCATAAATCCTGTTTCGTAGGCTTCTTCGATTGGTGGAGCAGCCCAATAGCCTTTTGGCACATCTTTAAAGTAACTTCCGCTGGGAATTTCCGTAATTTTTCTCTCCTCAAAGGCTTGCCGAATCATCGCCGCAAATTCGTCACGATCTACAATTTGATTGGGTCTAAATGTTCCGTCTCGATAACCTTTGATGACTCTTTTTTCTGCTAAGTTTTCAATAAAAGGTCTTGCCCAATAATTCTGCTTGACATCGGGAAACATCTGTTGATTTTTTTGAGCCACCACCGGCTCCGTTTCTAAGACAACATAAGCCGCACCTACCCCCAGGAATAATGAGCAAATGCCCAGGTTGAGCCAATTTACATTACAGTGTTTAAACATCATAGTTATTCTCCGTTATTGAGCTAGTTAACAAATGTCAAAAAAGCCGAGATAAAAAGAAGTCGGCTTTTTCATCTTTTAACGGTCTTTGGTTTGGGAATTCAACTGATTTAACTCAGGATTTCCTTCGGTTTTTACCTCTAATTCTTCGCGGCGCAGGGTGGCTGATTTTTCCACAGTATCGCGATCAACTTCTTTGCGGATCTTAACTTCCTCACGCACAACAGCCTGCTTTTGAATATTCGCTGTTTCTTCGTAAACTTCCATCCGCACGATTTCTTTTTCTTTAAAAGCGTTATCTGCCAACACCGGCTCAGGGCTAGGAGTTATTGGCACAGACTCAATTACTACCCGCTCTTTTTCGACAGGAACAGATACTCGTCCTGTTTCAGTTTCGACACGCTTATTAACTTCAACTTCACCGGCTTTCTCTCGCTTTTTGTTGGCAATTAATCGCTCTTCAAATAATTTAATTTGTTGATCGTAGTTTTTCGTTTTATCCAATGCCGGCTCTGGTTCATAACTGTTATTCGGTTGACTTGGCGAGACTGCCGATGGTGGCACAACCGGCTCTTTTTTCTCTACCGTTGGTGCTACTTCTAAAGGAATACTAAGCGGCCTATGACGATCTACAATGGGCGTAGTTTCTAATGGCAAAGAAGCTTCCACCGGCACCGAGCCTTCCACCGTTGCGGTGCGATAAATTCCTTGCACTTGCTCTTGATAATCATCATCAACGGCGATGCCATCTTCATATCGGGGCAGTTGTTCTGCTTGATCTTTACTTCTCAAGCCGGTGGCTTGAACACGTCGCTCATTCCAGTCTACGCGACAAAAATCAATAGGAATTAATATTTTTTTGCCAAAAATCCAGAAGCCGGTGTCAACAACAAAATAGCGAAAACTCCCCGTTTCATCCACTAAAATTGTATCGATTGTGCCAATTTTATCATCGCCGGTGCCGGCATAGACATCTAACCCTTTAATATCTTCCCCCTCAAACACATCTTGACGATATTGGGGATGAAAATCATCTATTTTGTAAAGTAACATGATGGTCTTATCCTATAATTTTTCTGCCATTATTCCTTGTATTGTAAAAAAAATTTAATTTTCCGACTTCATCCTTCTGAAAGATTTAGCCACTAGAAAAACCCTAGCAATTTAGCCTTTAAATAATTACCCCTTTTGATAGATGAATCCCTAAATTATTTTTCTAGCCCAGCCACAAACCTCTGTAAACATTGAATTTACGTTTGTTGATCTGTATCTTTGAGAATAAGCTAGGGGTGGTGAGAGCGATCTCAACTCTTATAACCAACGATAGATATAATTAATAAAAATTTTCGATACAATAAATTTCAAATACAGAATTTACCCAACAAAAAAAACCCTTATGACTTCTTATTCAGAACGAACAGGCAATCAACTTTCTGATCCCGCAATTATTAATCCCGTTGTTGATTACCATGATCGAGTTCGCTGGGGCCCAATTATCGGCGGAATTGTTATTGCTATTAGCACCCAGCTAATCTTAAGCGCATTGGGAGCCGCGATTGGACTCAGTGCCGGTGCGAGTGGTGCTAATGCAGGAAACGTCGGTTTAGGAGTAGGAATTTGGTCAATTATTAGCTTACTGATTTCCCTGTTTTTAGGTAGTTGGGTAATGGCGCTTTCTTGCGGCCCAATGAACAAAAAAACAGCCCTTTTAAATGCAGCTATTTTGTGGGGAACCACGTTAGCTTTGAGTTCTTGGTTATTAGTCAGCGGCATTTCTGGTCTTTTTGGAGCAGTGGCTTCTAATGCCGGCGAAATTGCAAATCAAGTGCAACAACCAGGAGGCGTTAATATTCCCAACCAAGCCCCTAATGTAAGCATAAACGATGCTCGCAACGCCGCAGCAAATACTGCTAAAGGTGCATGGTCATTTTTATTTGGTTCCTTACTTGGTTTAATTTCCTCAATGATTGGTGCTTCCGTGGGCGCTCGCAAACCTCGCGTTTATTCCTAAAAATCCCCAATAAAATACAATGCGCTCCTCATCTTTGCATTCGCCAAACTCCGACAAATACAACCATTGTCGGAGTATTTTGTAGCCTTTATTTTTTGTAACCGGCTGGCAAACTAAGTCAAGAGATAGAGGCAAAACTTTTAATCTTTAAATACGATAAACAAGAAAGTTTGTGTAGCCAGCATTTATGACTTTCCAAACATCCGTTGCAACAGCGTGGCAAAAAGTGCAAAACATGGGCAATAGCTTAATTGTGTTGTTGCCAAATTTGATTTTAGCCACCATCGTTTTCTTCATCTTTTTTTTCATAGCAAGGGTGTTGAAATACAGCGTTAAACGCCTGACACGCCGGCACCGGCAAGCCAGAAATTTAGGATTAGTTCTCGGTCGTTTGTCGCAAGGCATCACGATTTTAATAGGTCTATTTGTTGCCCTTTCCATCGTCATACCTTCCTTCAAAGCCGGAGATTTAATTCAACTGCTGGGAATCAGTGGAGTTGCTATTGGTTTTGCCTTCCGCGACATTTTGCAAAACTTCCTCGCCGGCATTTTAATTTTATTAACCGAACCGTTTCAAATTGACGACCAAATTGTCTATAAAGGTTTTGAGGGAACCGTCGAGAATATTCAAACTCGCGCCACCACCATTAAAACCTATGACGGACGCCGAATTGTCATTCCCAACTCAGAACTTTTTACCAATGCCGTGATGGTTAATACCGCCTTTGAACACCGCAGAGTCGAGTATGATATTGGCATTGGTTACGGTGATGATATTCACAAAGCCAAGCAATTAATTTTAGAAGCAATTGCCAGCGTAGACGAAGTATTAAAAAATCCCGCTCCCGATGCTTTGGTGATGGAACTTGCAGGTAGTACGGTCGATATTCGTGCTCGTTGGTGGGTGAATCCACCCAACCGCGCCAGCACCTTAGATTCCCGCGACAAAGTATTAACAGCCATTAAAAACAAACTGATGAAAAATGGAATTGATTTGCCATTTCCAACCCAACAAATATTATTTCATGATCAAACCGAAGAAACCGATGGAGATCGCAGCCGGCAACGCGAAGGATGGCCCGCCGGCCAGGGAAATGTGCCAAAACCACGCAGCATTGGCGGTTCTCTGAGAAAACTAGCGGAAATGCGATCCCAAACAAACGGTAACAGTAGCATTGAAAACCAAAATCACGAATGAAAGTTAAGCTTTTTAAGCTTTGGGATTTCTTCTCGCTGTCAAACAATTTCCCTCGGCTTATCGCTATGACAAAAATAACTTTGTGCGGGTGATTGTTGAGCCGGTAACATTTAGTGGGGTTATTGATGCTGCTTTTAATCAAATTCGCCAATATGGAAGCACAAGTGTAGCGGTAATGATTCATTTTTTAGAGGCAATTGCCACCATTGCAGAACGCACAAGCAACCAAAAAAAACAGCATTTGTTTATTGCACTATGCCACTGCAATTGAGCGAGCAAGACGGCAAATTTATGAACAGTTAGATCGGCAAGATATTGAAGAGCGCTATCCAGCAGCATTACGAGCCATTGAACACAGTCAAAAATAGCTTTTAAATTAGGTAATTATCAGACTCCAAATATTATGAGCCATCAAACTACCTCAGAAAAAAGTACATTAAAACAAGAACGCTGGGAAGTTCTCGAACAACTTGAGGACTGGCTAGAAACGCCCATGTTTTTGTTGGGTTTTGCCTGGCTGGCGCTTTTGGGAATTGATTTAATTTTTGGGTTAAATCCTTTTTTGGAAACAATTAGTAATTTGATATGGATTTTGTTTATTGTAGATTTTATTGTCAAATTCACTTTAGCTCCAAATAAATTAAGTTATTTGAGAGCCAATTGGCTAACAGCATTTTCCTTATTATTACCGGCATTGCGTTTATTTAGAGCCGTGCGAGTTTTTCAAATTTTAAGAGCAGCGCGAGGACTGCGTTTAGTGCGCGTGATTAGTTCTCTTAACCGGGGAATGCGAACGCTGAGAGCAAGTATGAGCCGCCGAGGTTTCGGTTATGTAATCGCGCTAACATTGGTAGTGACACTAATCGGATCGGCGGGAATGTATGCCTTTGAAAAAGACACGACAGAGGGTTTTAAAGATTACGGAACGGCGCTTTGGTGGACGGCGATGGTGATGACAACAATGGGGTCAGAATCTTGGCCAAAAACAGCAGAAGGACGGGTACTTTGCCTGGTTTTATCGCTTTATGGATTCGCTGTTTTTGGGTATGTAACGGCGGCGTTGGCGACGTTTTTTGTGGGGCGAGATGCAGAAGATGAGCAAGCAGAAGTGGCCGGTGCAAAGGCTCTTGCAGCATTACATCAAGAAATTACAGCCATGAGAGCAGAAATTCAAGTGCTTTTGCAGCAAAAATCGGATGCTTAAAGAAAGTTTGTTCGATTTTAACGCTTGGAGGAATCTAAAATTATGTTACTTGTTGCAGAATCTTCGAGTTTGATTTACCTTCCGTTTTTGTCAGGAATAATGGCCTTAATTCTTGCCATTATTCACATTTTTTCAGGAAAATTGCTTTTTTTAAAAGGAATTCCTCGCAACGCATGGCTTTCGATTGGAAGCGGCGTCTCAGTTGCCTATATTTTTGTCCATATTTTACCCGAACTCAGCGAAGCGCAGGAGACGGTTAATCAGGCGACTGAGCAAGTTTTGGGGTTTTTGGAGCACCATGTTTACCTTGTTGCCTTGTTAGGAATGAGTTCATTTTATGGTTTAGAAAAAGCCGCATTAAGGTCACGAAACCGCAATCAAAAAGCGGGAAACGGAGATGTAACAGAACCAGAGATTTTTTGGCTACATATTGCTTTTTTTGCTGTTTATAATGCCTTGATTGGTTATTTGTTAGTTCACCGAGAAGAACCAGGTTTGCTGAGTCTGTTGTTGTTCTTCTTGGCAATGGCTTTACATTTTGTTGTCAATGATTATGGCTTGCGGGAAAATCATAAACACATTTATGATCATGTAGGCCGGTGGATTTTGGCCGCAGCGATTATTGCCGGTTGGGCGATTGGAATAGGCACAGAAATTGATAAGAATTCTCTGGCATTACTTTTTGCTTTTTTAGCCGGCGGTGTGGTTTTGAATGCGCTTAAAGAAGAATTACCCGAAAATAGGGAAAGCCGGTTCTGGGCGTTTGCTTTGGGTGCGGCGATTTATGCCACTTTACTGATAGCTATTTAAGCAAAAATGCTGGCTTTAATTAATCATGCTGAAGCCAACTTAACAGCCCCAAAGAAGTAACTACACCCACAAAATGAGCCGCAATTCCATTAAGATTTGCCACAACTACAAAAACATCTAAAGCCCGAATAATTCGGTTAGCATCGGTGATAGCAACTCCGGGGGGTTGGGACACAGATTTTGCCACCAAAACCCCCACCGTTGAACCGGCACCTAAAATACCTAATAAAATTCCCACTAAACTCACAATTACTGCCAAACGTAGCATTTTAAGGGTATCGCTTTTACTGGGATGATCTTCAATATTAGGTTTTGCTAAACCTTTGGCGATTCGAGTGTAGCGATAGGCAAAAAAGATATTCGCAAAAAGCGCAAAAACAGCACAACAAGCCCAAAAAATACCGATACTAATTCCGGGGTTTAATTCCGTGCTAAAATTTCGCCCAGAACTCGCAAAAATTAACACTAATCCTGACCCAAGAGTAAAAGCTAACTCCACCCAAAAAGCAAGCCAACCAAGGGCACGAAATGCGCTGATAATTCTTTGTTTAGTTGGACTGATGGAGTAGGTTTCTTGTTGAGTTTGCATAGGTTTTTTGGGTGGCTGCACTTATGTTGAATTTTACAGCGCCGGCCAAATTTATGCCTCCGTCTGGGGAAAGAATATTGTCTATAAAAGCTTTATTCCCTAAGTTGGGTTAAGCATAGTAAAAAACCCAACAACCGCCGATTACTCGCTTTTTTCAAGCAACAATTTGCTTAAAAAGTACCCGTGTTGCACGCCGTACAATAATGCAAGAAAAATTGAGCGCTGTCCCCACAATTTGCTAAACTCCAATTTCAGAGAGTTTAATGGGGAATTGCGCCCCTGGTGGCAAAGTGGCTCAAACTGCACAAAAAAACGATTTTTCATGGTCTTTTTGGCCGGTACTTCCAATTTATCCCTACCGTGAGCGGCGCACAATTTGTCAAGAAGTCGTCAAAGATGCGATTTGGACATTTGACCAGATACAAGGTATATTCTACGTTGTAGTCCCCATTCGCATGACGGTGGTAAAGCTGGAAGAAGGCGGTTTGCTAGTGTATGCTCCAGTAGCACCCACCGGCGAATGTCTGCGACTGATGCGAGAGTTAGAAGCGAAACATGGTGAAGTTAAGTATATTATTTTGCCCACAATTTCTGGTTTAGAACATAAAGTTTTTGTGGGCCCCTTTGCGCGATTTTTTAAAAAAGCACAAGTTTATGTTGCACCTTCTCAGTGGAGTTTTCCATTAAATTTACCTTTAACTTGGCTTGGTTTTCCCCGCCAACGCACGCATATTTTGCCAGAAGATTGCAGCGAAACTCCGTTTGCTAATCAATTTAATTATGCAATATTAGGGCCCGTTTATTTAGGCCCAGGCCGGTTTGCAGAAGTAGCTTTTTTTGATAAGCGAACCAGCACATTATTAGTCGCAGATTCGATAGTTTCGATTCCCGAAAATCCGCCTCCTATTGTGCAAATTAACCCCTATGCTTTGCTTTATCATGCAAAGGAAAATGCAGCAGATATTATCGAAGACACACAAGAAAGCCGGCGTAAAGGATGGCAGAGAATTTGTTTATTTGCTATGTATTTTAACCCCAGCGTTTTAGACGTTCCCACCTGGAAAGAAGCATGGCAAGATGCTGGCAAAGCAAAGGATCGTTCCAGACAAGGTTATTTTGGTTTATTTCCCTTTAAATGGCAGCCAGACTGGAAACGCGCCTTTGATGCGTTGAGAGGCGATGGCCGGTTATTTGTTGCACCGATTCTGCAAACGCTGATATTAAATCGTGCACCCAAAGAAACAATAGACTGGGCAAATTTAGTGGCCGGTTGGAATTTTGAGAGAATTATTCCCTGTCATTTTGATGCCCCCATTAACGCAACACCACAACAGTTTAGACAAGCCTTTTCTTTCCTAGAAAAACACCCTGCCATTAGTGCCGGCTTGTTTGCAACTGATACTTATCCTTTGCCAGAAATTGAGTTTAAATTGTTGAGAGCAATTGATCAAGGCTTGAGTAAATCAGGAATCGTGCCCGCATCCAAAGAAAAAATATAACCCCCCGACAAAAAAATCAACTTATCTGCGTTCATCTGCGGTTTAAAAAACCCAAACTTTCAACATAAGGCCGGCCTGAAACCGGCCCAAAAAACCTACCCTAAAAACAACTTATAAGCCGGATTCTCACTTTCATCCCAATACTGATAACCAAGCGAATCAAGAAAAGCCTGCCATTCCTGCATTTCCTCCGGCGGAACTTGCATACCCACAGCAATACGCCCATAATCAGCACCATTATTGCGATAATGGAACATACTAATATTCCAATTTGGACTCATAGAAGCCACAAACTTCATCAAAGCACCCGGACGTTCTGGAAACTCAAAACGATACAATAATTCATGGTGAGCAAGCGGCGATCTTCCCCCTACCATGTGCCGTAAATGTAACTTCGTCAACTCATCATCCGTTAAATCAATCGTCCTTAAACCTTGCGCCTCAAAACTCTCCACAATCTTCACTGCATCCGCACGATTTTGAATTTGCACCCCCACAAAAATATGTGCTTCTTTTTCCTCAGCAATACGGTAATTAAACTCCGTTAAATTTCGGCGTCCTAAACAATCACAAAACTTACGCAAACTCCCCCGTTTTTCAGGAATCGTCACCGCAAAAATAGCCTCCCGCCGTTCCCCTAATTCCGCACGTTCTGCCACAAAACGAAGCCGGTCAAAATTCATATTTGCACCGCAAGCAACCGCCACTAAACTTTGCCCCTCAATTTGCTCGCGTTCTACATAAGCTTTTGCCCCCGCAACAGCCAAAGCACCAGCCGGTTCCAAAATTGATCTTGTATCTTCAAAAACATCCTTAATCGCCGCACAAGTGTCATCCGTATCCACTAAAATAATCTCATCCACATATTGCTGACAAAGCCGAAAAGTCTCTTCTCCAACTTCCCGAACAGCGACGCCATCTGCAAATAAACCAACTTGCGATAAACGCACCCGATGACCGGCCTTTAAAGATTGATTCATTGCATCAGAATCCACCGGCTCGACACCAATAATTTTAATTTCAGGACGCAATCTTTTCACATAAGCAGCAATTCCAGAAATCAAACCACCGCCACCAATAGCAACAAAAATAGCATGAATTGGTTTTTGATATTGCCGTAAAATTTCCATCCCAATTGTACCCTGGCCGGCAATCACATCCGGGTCATCAAACGGGTGAATAAAAGTTAAATTCTTTTCCGCTTCTAACTGGCGAGCAAAAGCATAAGCATCATCATAAGTATCCCCATGCAAAACCACTTCTCCGCCGCGAGCTTTCACCGCATTAATTTTAACTTGAGGCGTAGTTACAGGCATCACAATTATCGCACGAGTACCAAGACGTTTTGCACCCAAAGCCACACCTTGAGCGTGATTGCCGGCGGAGGCTGCAATCACACCTTGTGCCAGCAGATCAGGTGGTAATTGTGCCATTTTGTTATAGGCACCGCGCAGTTTAAAAGAAAACACAGACTGCATATCTTCACGTTTGAGCAGCAGTTTATTGTTGAGCCGTGTTGACAGGTTTGGTGCCACTTCCAGGGGAGTTTCCTGAGCAACATCGTAAACGCGAGCAGTGAGAATTTGAACCAGGTAATCGCAATACATAGGTTAAAAGGTTAGGGGCCGGTTGGTTTATAATTTTACTGTATTTGTGACACCGGCTACTTTACTGTAAAAATTGAGCGATTTGATAAGCCAGCACTGCCGAATCCGCCGTTAAAATTATCAACTTATGCTGTAGCGATTGACAAATTAGCAAACGGTCAAATGGATCGCGGTGGAGTGGGGGTAATTTAATTAATTGAGCCACACTTGCTTCATCAATTCGTAAGCTTTTTATTTTGTGGAGTTCGCGTTGTTTTGGTAAATAAATTTCTGGAGATTCTGGTAAAGGTAGTTTTCCCAATTGATATTTAATGATACACTCCCACAATGAAACTACGCTTAAATACACAGTGTTGTTAGACTCTTGAATGTTCTCTCTAAACTTGGCTGATAGCTGATTATTCCCGCTAATCAACCAGAGGAATATGTGAGTATCTAATAATAATTGCATCGCTTATGAGTTTCCTTCAAAGTCTTGCAAAACCTCTTCAGGTAATGGATCGTTAAAGTCAGGGGGTACTGTAAACTCTCCCGCTGCAAGTCCAAAAGGACGGGGCTCTTTCGGTTCTTCTAACGGGGCCGGTTGGTTTCTGCGAGCTTTTGCAAATAAGAGAAAGTCTAATACTTCTTCTACAAGAAAATCAGGAGAATTGTTAATTTCTTCAATGAGTTTTTCTTTGGGAGTCATTGTCTGATCTATGTTTTAACTAGCAAGGTGGCAAGTTCCTATAGCAAACGCCTGTAACATACCCAATACCAACATGATATTAGCATTAAGGGTAAGAATCTCACTACTTCAAGGAAAGGACAAGACAAAGTGCATCTCCTTGAAAGTATTGGATTTAGTTGATTATAACCATATATCTTTCTTTACAACATCAATGATATCATCTATGTTAAACTTACCTCAATGGGATAATCCCAGTCAGAGCGACAGTATCCCATTTCTAAAATTTCTACTCTTATTGCTTTACACACTTACAATACTTTTAGCTGAATTATGAGCATCATACACATTAGTCAAATAGAGGCCAAGCTCAAATCTCTTTTTGAAAACTTGATAGATATTAGTGATTTTTCCAATAAACCACCATCAGATCAAGAATCTCTTTTCCTTACTCGCGCACTTGCTGCATTTGCAATTTTGGCCATGACTGATATCACTCCAGAGCAAGCAGCAGCTTGTATAACCGATGGATATCAAGATAACGGCCTTGATGCAATTTACTTTGATGAGCTTGAAAAAACTCTATTTTTAGTACAAGCCAAGTGGCATAAGGATGGTAAAGGCAGTATTGACAGCGGAGATAGCCATAAATTTATTCAAGGGATAAAAGATATTCTTGATGTAAGATTTGATCGCTTTAATAAAAAAATAAAAAATCGTTGGTCAGAGATTGACAAAGCTATGAATAACACAGAGACTCGTTTTGTTATGTTACTTGCTCATACAGGTGCAGCGAAATTAAGTCCAGAAATTGAAATAATATTCAATGACTTTATGAAGGAAATTAATGACTCCTCAGATGTTATTGAATTACAAGTTCTTCAGCAAAAAGACTTATATAGCGTGATTAAGGATGGTTTAGGCAAACCAATCAACCTAGAAGTTGTATTAAAAGAATGGGGACAAATAAAAGAACCATTTCTTGCATACTATGGTCGTGTAGCATCCAGTGACGTTGCTAAGTGGTGGAATGATTATCATCCAAGGCTATTTGACAAAAATATTCGCTCATTTTTGAAAACAGAAATTAACCAAGGAATTATTGAATCTTTGTCATCGGAACCAGAAAACTTTTGGTATTTAAACAACGGTATAACGGCCTTATGCAAGACAATTAAGAAAAAGCCTATAGGTGGTTCTTCAAATGATAGTAGTACATTTGTATGTGAAGATGTCACTATTGTCAATGGTGCTCAAACAGTAGGAGCAATTGCCGCCGCAAATGCGAAATCACCTGAGAACGTGGAGCGGGCAACTGTGATGATTAAATTTATATCTCTTGAAAATTGCCCGGAAGATTTTGCCCGTCGTGTAACGCGAACAACAAATACTCAAAATCGTATTGAAAACCGAGACTTTGTTTCACTAGATCCAGAACAAGAACGGTTACAAAATGAATTGAAGATAGACGGAATTGACTATGTTTACAAAGCAGGATATGGTCTCCCAGATACAAACAAAGGTTTTAATTTAACTGAAGCAACAGTCGCTCTTGCCTGTTACTCTAAGCTTTCCTATGCGGTACAAGCAAAAAGCGGCATAGGCGCGCTTTGGGAGGATGTCACGAAAGAACCTTATAAAGCTTTGTTTAATCCAAGCCTTTCCAGTCTTAAACTCTGGCGTCTAGTTCAGGTACATCGTGAAATTGAAAAGAGCCTAGAATTAGAAAAAAATAATTTACAAGGCAAAGAAGCAAAGTTACCTGTGCATGGAAATCGATTTTTAGCTAGACAAGTATTCAATCAACTGACCGCTATCAATTTTAATGATCCAAAAAAGTCTGTAGAACCCCTGATTAGTGAAGTTCCCGAAGTAACTCATCGTGTAGTTGAATTAACAATTTCTGCTATTAATGAACTTTACCCCGACTCATACATTGCCAATCTTTTCAAAAATGTTACAAAATGCCAAGAAATTGAAGATTGGATTAAATCACATTGGACGTAAAATATTATTTTTTATAAAGTTAGGACTTAGTTACTAACCATAAACCCGCCACCAAACACCAAAAATGCAAAACCAACAAAACCTAAACCTACCAACAATGGGATGTGGCACCTGGGCATGGGGCAACCGGCTCCTCTGGGGATACAATCAAAACATGGACGAACAACTCCAACAAGTCTTTAACCTCTGCGTCCAAAACAACATCACCCTATTCGACACCGGCGACTCCTACGGCACCGGCAAACTCAGCGGACGTAGCGAACAACTACTCGGACAATTCACCAAACAATATCACGGCCCCAACCAAAACAACATCTGCATCGCCACAAAACTCGCACCCTACCCCTGGAGACTAACCCGAAACTCCTTCATAAAAGCCGCAGAAAACTCATCAAAACGCATCCACAAAAACATCGACCTAGTACAAATGCACTGGTCAACAGCCAACTACGCACCCTGGCAAGAAATCCCCCTTTTAAACGCACTTTGTGACCTCTACGAACAACAAAAAGTCAAAGCCATTGGCCTCTCAAACTACGGCCCAAAACGCCTAAAACAAATCCATAAACTCTTCAGCCAAAGAAACATCCCCATCACCACATTACAAGTACAATACTCCCTCCTTTCCACCTACCCAATCACCCAACTAAACCTCAAAGAAACCTGCGACGAACTAGGAATAAAAATCATCGCCTACAGCCCCCTAGCCCTCGGACTACTCACCGGCAAATACACCCCAAATACCCCCCTCCCCAAAGGAATCCGCAGCCTAGCATTTTCCCAAATGCTACCAGGAATACAACCCCTACTCAACACCATGCAAGAAATCGCCAACCACCGAAACAAAACCCTCTCACAAATCGCAATCAACTGGTGCATCAGCAAAAACACCATCCCCATCCCCGGCGCCAAAAACCTCAAACAAGCCCAAGAAAACATCGGATCACTCGGCTGGAAACTAGACCAAAACGAAATCGAAGAACTCGACAAAATCGCAGCCGGTGTCCCCAAAAAAATGATACAAAACAACTTCCAAACCAAATAAACTTTGGCTGCAATAAGAAACCAATGCTATCACTCCTATCCCTCTCGCCCCCTAATCAAAATAATCACCCTTTATCAACCCGATCCCAATCAATGGAACGATAATTTCACACAAAGGAAAACCAACCATGAACAACAATGAAAACTTAATCGAACAAAACATCACCTACACCCTAGAAATCGACGGCAAAATTTTCTTAATTGAAAACGTACCCGCCCGCATCAATACAGAAACAGGAGAGCAATATTTCTCCCCATCTACCGTAGAACGCTTGCAACAAATTATCCTCAACCAAGAACAACCAAGCCGGTTTGTAGAAACCCCCGTCTACAACTTTGCCGCCTAAAAAACCCTCACCCCTTAACCCCTTCCAAACCAAATAAAAACCCCCAAGCCATCCCCATCACCACCTTTATCACCATTAATAAATACACCCAATCCCCAGAAAAAACATCCCCTTATGAGAAATTATCATCTTCACTTTCCATTACCAAATCCAAAGCAAATACAAGAGCTTCCTTAATTTTCAGCATCACATCTCCTGGCAAAACTCCTAACTTACGCTCAAGCCGAACAGTTGCCACCGAACCCAAACCCTGCACATTTGCCACCGAATTTTTATCAAGAAAAGACACATTTGGAATAGCCACCTCATACTCACTTCCTCGATTTTGAGTAGTCAAAGGAACATACACAACCAAAGCACGCGGAGGATTAGCATCATAGCGAGACACAATCACAACAGGACGCATCTTAGCAGCCAAACCTAAATCAACCAACCAAACCTCACCCGGATTCGGATTCATCAAGTAAATCTAACACCTCTTGCTCAACAACTCGTGAACGCAGAATATCTAGCGTATCCCTATCCGCCATATCCATAATTTCCGCCACATATTGCCGCACTTGTTCAGCAACATCTGGCCTCCACTCACGCAACTTTGCCTCTAACTTTTCCACCAAAGCATCCATCCAAACCTCCATTCCTAGACCTTTACTTTCTCTATCTTAATATCAAAAAATCTCCAACAAATTCCCTCACCCCTTAACCCCCTTAAAACGCACCTTAGCCCCCTCAAAAGCCTCACGCATCACCGCCTGAATCCGTTCAGGATCAGGCACCTTCCCCCCCAACAAATCCCCAAAATAAACACAAGCCCCCTCACCCAAAGCCCAAGTATAAGCAAACGCCCAAGAAGCAGCAATCGCACTTCCCAACCCCGGAATAAACTTCACCAACTCCCTACCTATAGCCTGTGCTAAAAACCCACCCGCAATCGCACTCACAACCCCCCCAGCTTGAGAAGGATTCAACGTTTGACCATATAACTTACCCAACAAACCCACCATCGAAACCTGAACCGCAGTCAACACCGGCATCGTCGTAAAAGGCAAAGGCACCGCCGCCAAACCACCGGCCATAATCGCAAACGGCAAAATATAACGCCGCCCCGCCTCCCGATATACATTCCCCAAATCCCGGCCTGCCTTCTCATCTAACAACTGATAAATCGCCCCCGCCTCCGCAGAAGGCAACAACTCCGCCAACGCATCCCGAAAAGCCTCCAAGCCATAAAAAACCGGCCTATAACCATCCTCCTCCAAAGTAAAATCAACCATCACCGCCCCATCATACAAACCCGCAAACCCCCCCTTAATCGCCTCAAACGCCCGCACAACCTCCTCAAACTGCGGCGGATAAATTGGATGATCCACCACATCCGCCGGATACAAATCATGCAAACAAGTCACCGCCAACAAACAAGGAATCTCAGGAAACTGCTTCCTTAAACCCGCAGCAATCTCCCTTAAACTATCCGTCGCAAAATCCGTACACCTTACCGTCAAAATCAAAACCCTAGCCCGTTTACTAGGCAACCTCAACTCCCCCACCAACTCCCCAATCACCCCCTCCGTCTCCAAACTCACATCCCCCAAACCCACCGTATCCGTAAAAATCAACAACGGCAGATCCTCAGACGGATAAGCATAACGTTCCGTATGTTGCGTATGCGGACGAAACCCTTGGCCAATAATCTCCGCCGAAACCCCCGTCAACCCCCGCACAATCGAACTCTTACCCGCCTGCGGCTTCCCAATCAACAACGCCTCCGTTGTTGGCAACTCCGACCTCACCCTATCCAAAATCTCAGCCAAACGCTCATCACTCACACTAAACCATTGCGTAACCAACTGATTCGCCTGATCCACCGGCAACCGTTTCCGAATCTGGGTCGCCGCATCACCCCACAACGAACCCAGCCGGTTTTTCCACATATCCACCTGCCCACCTACCTGCTTAGAATCCCCATCCTTTTTATCAGTCATCGTCACACCACCCAATCAATAAACAACAAAACACCCAACACTTATTATTAGTATTGTAAAAAATTCCCTTCTTAACCCCTAACAGCCAAATTCTCAAAAAACAACCACTACACCCCCCCAGCCGGTATATAATAAGAGGCTGTCAGAATTTGAAAACCTATGAAAGCCCAAGAAATAATTCGCTCCATAGAAGCGGAACAACTCAAAACCAACCTCCCCGACATCCAAATCGGAGACACCGTAAAAGTCGCAGTCAAAATCGTAGAAGGCGGCAAAGAACGCATCCAACCCTACGAAGGCACAGTCATCGCCAAAGGCAGCAGCGGCCTCACCAAAACCATCACCGTCCGCCGCATCTTCCAAGGAGTCGGAGTCGAACGAGTCTTCCTCATCCACTCCCCCCGCATCGACAGCATCCAAATCTTGCGCCGCAGCAAAGTCCGCCGCGCCAAACTTTACTTCCTGCGTGACCGCGTTGGTAAAGCCACCAGACTCAAACAACGCTTTGACCGGCCCCTCACCTAAAAAAAAATCAAAAAAAATCGCTTGGCAGTCTAGTAAAAATTTAAAAACCGGTTTATACTAGATAAGGCAAAGGCAAAATGCCAAGCAAAACGCCTGTGCGCTCTTAGTTCAGTTGGTAGAACGCAGGTCTCCAAAACCTGATGTCGGGAGTTCGAGTCTTCCAGGGCGCGCTGAACCACCGATCAAAAAATCCTACCCGAAAGGAAACACGGGCTTAGTGCGAAAGCACCAGCATCGTCAACCTTCGGGTAGGATTATTATGAGAACGGTTCAAAAAGGCAAAGCTCCTCTTGTCCGGCTGGAAGTTAAAAAATAACATCGCCCCAAGGGAACTTTCGGAAAAAAGCCGGTCGCCGCACACAGAGAGAGGTTAGTCATTGTGGCCAAAAAAAACGAAGCCGAAATACAACAAGAAACCCCAACAGGGTTTAGCCTCGTAAAATTTTTTGATGAAACCAAAGAAGAACTGGGAAAAGTCGTATGGCCTTCCCGACAGCAAGTAATCAGCGAATCCGTAGCAGTATTGCTAATGGTAACGCTCGTTGCAACCTTCATTTATTTGGTGGATAACTTCTTTAGCTGGGCCTCAACGCAGGTATTTGGATGATGTTTGCATCGGACGAAACAAGCGAACAAAATCAGACGCAAGATATGCCAGAACTCAACGTGACAAAAGAGCCACGTTGGTACGCTGTGCAAGTTGCCTCTGGGTGTGAAAAAAGGGTAAAAGCAAACTTGGAACAGCGCATCGAAACCCTCGATGTCGCAGACAAAATCATCCAAGTAGAAATCCCGCAGACACCGGCGATTAAAATCCGAAAAGACGGCTCACGCTCACAGTCCGACGAAAAAGTATTTCCGGGCTATGTGTTAGTGAAAATGGCGATGGATGACAATAGCTGGCAAGTAGTCAAAAACACCCCAAACGTCATTAACTTTGTCGGAGCCGAACAAAAACGCCGCTACGGAAGAGGAAGAGGTCACGTTACCCCCGTACCCCTATCCAACTCAGAAGTAGAACGAATATTCCGGCAAGCCCGCGAACAAGAGCCAGTTGTCAAAATCAACATGGTAGTGGGCGACAAAGTAATAGTGCTATCAGGGCCCTTTAAAGACTTTGAAGGCGAAGTCATAGAAGTAAGCCCCGAACGCAGCAAACTAAAAGTGTTACTCTCCATTTTTGGACGAGAAACCCCCGTAGAATTGGAATTTAACCAAGTTCAGAAACAGAACTGAGTCGAGCAATGGCAAAAAAAATAGTCGCGGTCATTAAATTGGCCATCACGGCAGGCAAAGCCAACCCAGCCCCCCCAATCGGGCCGGCCCTCGGTCAGCACGGCGTTAACATTATGATGTTCTGCAAAGAATACAACGCCAGAACCGCAGACCAAGCAGGCTTAGTCGTGCCGGTAGAAATTTCCGTCTTTGAAGACAGAAGCTTCACCTTCATTCTCAAAACCCCACCGGCCTCCGTATTAATCGCCAAAGCCGCCAAAATTGAACGCGGATCAGGCGAACCCAACCGGAAAAAAGTAGGCTCCATCACCACAGCCCAACTGCGGGAAATTGCCCAAACCAAACTTCCCGACTTGAACGCCAACGACATCGACGCCGCCATGAAAATTGTGGCCGGCACCGCTCGCAACATGGGCGTAACCGTCGTTGAAGCTTAAAGTGAAACGTGAAAAGTGAAGGCAGACTGAAAAATTTAAAAAAGTTTAAACCTTAGACTTTGACCTTTTTCCAGTCCCCAATCACCAATCCCTAATCACCCATCACGGGGGAGAGGAAAAACCTCGCCACCAACCCCAGGAGACATAAATGGCAAAAAAAGTATCCAGACGTTTAAAAGAACTTCTCCGAAAAGTAGAAGAACGACCCTACGCACCCCTCGAAGCAATTAACTTGCTCAAGGAAACCGCAACAGCTAAATTTGTTGAAACAGCAGAAGCTCATATTCGCTTAGGCATCGACCCCAAATATACAGACCAACAACTGCGGACAACCGTCGCCCTACCAAAAGGCACCGGCCAAACCGTCCGAGTCGCCGTCATCGCACGCGGTGAAAAAGTCCAAGAAGCAGAACGCGGTGGTGCAGATATCGTCGGTTCAGAAGAACTGATCGACGAAATTCAAAAAGGCCGCATGGACTTTGACAAACTTATAGCTACCCCCGATGTCATGCCCCAAGTTGCAAAACTTGGTAAACTGCTTGGCCCTCGTGGTTTAATGCCATCCCCCAAAGGCGGTACAGTTACCTTTGACTTGGCAAGCGCCATTTCCGAATTTAAAGCCGGTAAACTCGAATTCCGTGCAGACCGTACCGGCATCGTTCACGTCCTCTTCGGCAAAGCAAACTTCACCGCTGAAGACCTCCTCGTGAACCTCAAAGCCTTACAAGAAACTATCGACCGCAACCGGCCCTCTGGAGCAAAAGGTCGCTACTGGCGCACCTTCTACATCAGCGCCACCCAAGGGCCAGCCATCCAAGTCGATATCAGCGCCCTTCGTGACCTCAAACTCAACGAAGCAGCCTAAAAGCTCCGCATAGGGAATAGGGAATTAGGAATTTGCTCAAAAACATCTCCCCAATTCCCCACCCCCCCTTGACAAAACATCCAAACTAATCTAATCTCTAAGGTTGGCAATCAAAAATCCAAAACTGGAAACGGCCAAGCCAAAGACAGCAGGAGCCAAATGCTTAATTTCCTGCCGAGGTTAACGCCCGCACACTGCAATCCCATGCTGAGTTTAAATAAAAACCGGCACGGCATTGCAGGAGCGCGTAACCCCGGCAAGATGACCGGGGTTTTTGATTGGATTCAAAACCCATTGGCTAAACCCATTTTGGATCGATGCCCTTAGATGAAATTGTCAAAAAACCGCTCATAACGTCTTTGACAATCCAAAATCTAACCTCCGGGCATCACAAAACCCCTTAGCTGCTACCAACCTATAACAGGAGGTGAAAAAAAGTGGGTAGAACGCGCGCAGGTAAAGGCGAAATTATCGCCGACCTCAAACACACTTTAAGTGAGGCGCAAATCGTCGTCGTTATCGATTACAAAGGGCTGACAGTCGGAGAAATTACCGACCTCCGCAGACGACTCCGCCCCACCGGCACCGTTTGCAAAGTCACCAAAAACACCCTAATGAGCATCGCCATCCAAGGCGACTCTAAATGGGAAGCAATGGAAGGCATCTTAAATGGTTCTTCCGCCTTCTTGGTGGTTAAAGAAGATATTGGTGGCGCTATTAAAGCCTATCAAGAATTCCAAAAAGTCAGCAAGAAAACAGAATTGCGCGGTGGTGTAATGGAAGGCCGGCTCTTAAGTGAAGCCGACATCAAAGCCATCGGAGACTTGCCCTCCAAAGAACAGCTTATTGCTCAAATTGCCGGCGCTATCAATGGCGTTGCAACCAAGCTCGCAGTCGCAATCAACGAAGTTCCAGCCTCGCTGGCTCGTGCGATTCAAGCTGTCTCCGAAAAAGACAAAGAAGCTGCCTAATTTTATTGGCTGTTTCTTGAAATCTCTCGAATATTCCGTTTGTTTGTAAATCCAAAAAGGAGCCATTTCAATGTCTGCAACCACCGATGAAATTTTAGAGAAGCTTAAGTCTTTGACCTTGTTGGAAGCTGCCGACTTGGTTAAGCAAATTGAAGAAGCTTTTGGCGTCAGCGCTGCTGCTCCCGCCGGCGGTATGATGATGATGGCTGCTCCTACTGCTGCTGCTGCTGAGCCGGTTGAAGAAAAAACCGAATTCGACGTTATCCTCGAAGAAGTCCCCGCCGACAAGAAAATTGCAGTTCTCAAAGTTGTGCGGACTCTCACCGGCCTTGGTTTGAAAGAAGCAAAAGACTTGGTAGAATCAACTCCCAAGCCGGTCAAAGAAGCTATTGCCAAAGACGCAGCCGAAGATGCCAAGAAGCAGCTTGAAGAATCTGGCGCTAAAGTAAGCATCAAGTAATTTAGTCAGGATTTACCTTTGAGGTTAGAACAAGTAAATCAAGTGGATCTCTAATTTAGAATTTTTGATTTTTCACTTGAAACTCGGTTTCTTTGCCTAAGCCCTCTTAATCTGTTGACGATGCACAGCCCACCGATATCATTTTGATTGGTGGGCTATGTCTATTTTTTAATAATGTAAATCAGCTTCCCAAAGCGCTATATAAATGCGATCTTGTTCATTGCGCTCGATGATTCCATCCCAGTTGCCGGTTGAAAAACTGTATTGATTCTCCTTACCTTCTTGTACAAGCTTCAGTTGCCGTTTCACTTCATCGCTTGCTTGCCCACCGGCCATCCCATCTAAAGTTTTTTGCATTTCTTCCACACTCACCGACCGCCCAAAAGAAACTTCTGTTTGTCTCAACCGGCGCGTATCTCGGTCAACAATAAACCCTAAATCTATTTGATTTGGCACTACCCGGTAAAGCATCGCCTCCGTATTTTCCCACACCCCATCAGAAACTTTACTCGGCGAGCCAAAAGTCTCTGTAATTACCGTCTCTGCTGTCCCCGGCGGTAAACCCGGCACCCTCGCTTCTCTCACCCCACTCTCTGCTTTTGCCGGTGAATTTCCATTTCGAGGGTTGACAATATCAGCATTTTGTGGTATAGGAGAACTTACCGCAGCCGGTGGAGTCGGTGCCGGTTGAGTCGGTGCCGGTGTAGGTGTAACTACAGCAGCCGGTGGAGTTGATATCGGTGGGGGAGAATCCACAGCAGCCGGTGGAGTCGGTGCCGGTGTCTGCGTAACCACCGCCGTCGGTTGACTCGGTGGCGGTGTCTGCGTAACTACCGCCGTCGGTTGACTCGGTGCCGGTGTCGGAGATTGTAAAGCCGCACGAATTCCCGCGATTGCCAACGCCGCCACCAAACCAAAAGAACCGCCAATCAGCAAAGCTTTGAGCCAATTATTGTTATTAGACACCGCTACCTGCTGAGGCACAGGAGCAACCGGCTGAGGAATCCCCACCCCTGGAGAAACAGCCAGCGTTTCCCGTTCCGAAACAGGTATCCCCACCGGAGGAGGCGCAACCGCAACACCGGCAGCCGGTGATTGTAAAGCAGCCAGCATCTCTTGAGCGGAATGGTAACGATCTTGAGGATGATAACGAATAGCGCGATCTAGCACAGCAGCAAAAGACGAACTGAGGTTTGGCGAAAATTCCCGCCAAATGATCTCACCCGTGCGGGGATCACTGTTTAATTGTTGAGGAATTCTGCCGGTAAGCAGATAAATAGCAGTTAAACCCAGAGCATATAAATCAGTGGAATAAATAGGCCGGCCCGAAGTTTGTTCTGCCGGCATAAAACCCGGAGTTCCCACCACAATCGAAGGCCCAGAATTACCATAATTCAACGCTGTATTAATCGACTCTTTCACCGAACCAAAATCAATCAAAACCGGCAATCCATCCCGCTGACGGAGAATAATATTATCCGGTTTAATATCGCGGTGAACAATTTGCTGGCTGTGAACATAAGCCAAAACAGGCAAAATAGAAAGCAAAATTGAGCGCACCGTACTTTCACTTTGGATGCCTTGAGATTGCAACTTTTGCGTTAAAGTTTGGCCCTCAATAAATTCTTGTACCAAAAAAAATTTACCCGATTCCTCAAAATAAGCATATAAACGCGGGATTTGATGATTAGCCTCGCCTAATTGCTCCAAAATCGCCGCCTCCCGGCCAAAACGTTCCCGCGCCATCCGATAAAGATCAGGATTGCCGGCTACCGGCTTTAACTGTTTAATCACACAGCGACGCGCCGAGGGGGTGTGAGTATCTTCAGCTAAAAACGTTTCCCCAAAACCCCCAGATCCCAACGAGCCAAGAATACGATAACGATTGCCTAACAGTGTTGTATTCATAAAAAGTAAACTATCAAATAAAGAGCAATTTTTAACTAAGGCCAATTCAAAAAGGCTTTTATTTAATACAAGCCGGCCCATTCTATTTTTATTTTTTAATTTATCACCCACAATTGTCGATACTTCCCAAGACATAAAAACATAAAATATCTGTGCCTTACCCCGATCAAATTCTACCATTTTAGATTTTAGCCTGGAGATTTTAAATTTTAAAAATCCCTTAGAGTAAAGGCTTTCAGACCTATAGCAAGATCATTGTTAAGTTTTACGAAGCCTCTCACCGGCTGATCCCGCCTCACCGGCCAGACCTAAATCTCAAGCCACCATCAACAGCCAGCACAGCCATTTGCCAACAGCTAACCGTCATTTTGCAAAAAAGATAAAATAAATATGTAGCCTAACCTCCAAAGGCAAAAAAGAAGCTAAATTATTGCCGTGCATTTAAAATGCAAAAAACTTTTTTTTGGCAAAATGACAAGTTTAGAAATTTCCCTAAATATTTTGGGAATTTTTAATACAAGGCCGTTGCCAACCCCAATAAAACAGTTATTTTCAGGGCAAATTTCCGGCAGAATTTACTCAGCCACCCAATCCCCCCCTCGTCACCCAACCAACAGAGCCAAGGGAGCATCAACCATTAAAGCGAGAGCGCCAAGCCGACAAAAAAATAATAATCAGGCCAGACAAGGTAAAAAATCTAAACTAGAATAAAGTCGGCAATTCCATCTTCAAAGCTAACCAAAGGACATAAACAATGATGATAGAAGACGAAGAGCTCAGGATTACCTTTAAAGTTGCCAGTGAAGAACATTTACAAAAACTTGACGAAGGCTTATTACTTCTCGAAAAAACGCCTAACAATCCAACCTTGTTAGCGGAAATGATGAGAGAAGCCCACTCCCTCAAAGGCGATGCCAATATGTTAGGCATCAAAGACATTGGCACCCTTGCCCATCAACTTGAACACCTATTAACCAGCATCAAAAACGGAGACAGCCACCTCACCCCCGCGCTGTGTGATCGAATGTTTGCAGGCATCGCAGCCATTCGGGAACTACTTGTTGAAGCCGTCACCGGCACCCCCCCAGGAGTCAACACCTTTTATGCCCTTGCTCACCTAATGGGAGCTCATGTTAACCCCACAGCTTCCCAGGAAGTAGCCCCCGAAAAGCCCAAAGAACCGCCACAAAAGACCCCTGAAATCTTATCCCAAAACTCAGCGCCAACTCCAACCCAAGATTTACCAAAAATTACCTCAACAAATTACGAGCAACCCCCCCAAGAAGAAGCACATTTAAAACTCTCGGAACCCTCACCCAAACCCAAAACAAAAAAAACCAAAGAACGACCGGCGGAAATAGCTAATTTCCCCCAACAACCGGCCCAAATTAACCCAGCACCAGCCCTCACAAAAAGCAGCCAATATATCCAAGATGAAGAACTGCGAACCACATTTAAAATAGCCTGTGAAGAACACTTACAAAAACTAGATGCAGGATTACTTTACCTAGAAAAAAATCCCAACGATCCCAGACAAATAGAAGCAATGTTGCGGGAAGCCCACAGCATAAAAGGTGATGCAGGGATGCTAGGACTCCCAGACATCAGCACCCTTGCCCACCAACTAGAGAATATTCTTAACAGCGTCACCAAAGGTGAAATTTCCATTACCCCTAACATTTGCGATCAAATGTCAGAGGTATTAGACACCATACGTCAACTCGTTAGCGAAGCCGTTACCGGCATTCCTAGTAATATAAACATCGCCGCAATTCATCATCAAGCCTCCCCACCGGCACCCCCTAGAACCGAAGAAACCATAACACTAGCTCCCCCCCCCATCCAACCTGAAAAAAACACTCCCCATCATCCAAACACAGACAACTATCGCATCGAAAGCATTCGAGTTGAAACGCGAAATCTTGACGCCTTAATGACACTTGGAGGAGAACTAACCGTTACCAAAATTCGCGTCGCCCACCGGCTCAGCGACCTCGAAAATATTGTAAATTTATGGGAAGAATGGAGTCGGAATGTTTTTATCAACCGCTTCACCCTCGATGAAATTCAGCGAACCACCAACACCAACGCACTTAAACAAGTTCAAAACTTCCACCAATCCTATGAACAACACCTCGAACAACTAGGATTACTCGTCGAAAGCCTCAAAAGTTCACTTTACGAAGACAGCACCCGACTTGATGTTATTTCCTCCGAACTCGAAGAAGGAATCCGCACCCTACGCCTATTACCTTTATCAACAATATTTAACTTATTTCCCCGCCTAGTTCGGGATTTGGCCAGACAGCAAGAAAAACAAGTTGAATTAATCATTGAAGGCGGCGAAACCAGGGCTGATAAACGCATTTTAGAAGAAATGAAAGACCCCCTGACTCATATTCTCCGAAATGCGATAGATCACGGAATTGAATTACCGGCAGATCGCATTGCTGCGGGGAAATCTCCAATCGCTACCATCCGTTTGCACGGATACCAAACCGCCAACCATATCATCCTAGAAATTTCTGATGACGGACGCGGTTTAGATATCGAAGCCATTAAACGCACTGCCCTTAAACGTGGAGTTTGTCGAGAAGAAGAACTTGCCAGCCTAAGCGACCATCAAATTCATTCTCTGATTTTCTCTCCCGGCTTTTCAACCCGCACTTTTGTAACCGAAGTTTCCGGCAGAGGTGTCGGTTTAGATGTAGTACGCACAAACGTAGAACGTCTAAAAGGCACAATTCAAGTAGAATCTAGCCCCGGTAAAGGTTGCACTTTACGCCTCAAACTTTGCACAACTCTGGCAACCGCTCATGTTTTGCTAGTAGCGGTTAATAATATCCCTTATGCAATTCCTGTGGAATTTGTAGAAATGGCTCGACTTTTACCCGTCGATGACATTTTTACCATTGAAGGGCGAGACACGATGATTTTAGATAATCAAGCAATCTCTATTGCCCGACTTGCAGATTTACTCGAATTACCTACACCAGCAGAAAGCCCACTTTTTAGTAATAATCAAAATTTATCTTGTATTATCCTTAAAATCGGGCAAGAGCGTTTGGGTGTAATTGTGGATGGTTTGCTAGATGAGCAAGATGTTGTCTTGAAATCTCAAAGCAAATTATTGCAGCGGGTGCGAAATGTCTCTGGGACAACCATTCTCGGCACCGGCGAAGTTTGTGTGGTTCTCAATCCCCAAGATTTAATTAAGTCCGTACAAAGACAATCCCGCACTATCATCCCAACACTGCCAACCGACACAGCGAAACAAAAACAAGTTATTTTATTAGTAGAAGACTCTATCGCCACCCGCACTCAAGAAAAACGCATCCTCGAAAGTGCCGGTTATGAAGTCATCACCGCAGTCGATGGCTTAGATGGCTACACCAAACTCAGAGAACGCCGTTTTGATGCCGTAGTTTCTGATATTCAAATGCCGAATCTTGACGGCTTAGGACTAACTCAAAAAATCCGTCAGCACAAAGAATATTTAGAATTGCCAATTATTTTGGTAACATCTTTGGCTTCGGATGAAGATAAGCGACGAGGCGCTTCTGCCGGTGCATCTGCATACATCACAAAAAATGCTTTTAACCAAGAGGTACTCATTGAAACCTTAAAAAGGCTCATTTAAACCCTCCACCCAATGCCAAATCACCCATCACAAATGCCAAAGGACAAATGAGCAATGACAAAGGACATCCGAGTTTTATTAGTAGAAGACTCTCCTGTTGCCACGACAATTTTTAAACGAATGCTGAGCACATCTCCTGATATTATCGTCGTGGGATGTGCCCGCACCGGCACCGAAGGATTAGCCATGATTCCCCATTTGCAGCCCCACGTTATCTGTACCGATTTACATATGCCGCAAATGGATGGGCTCGAATTTACCCAAGAAGTTATGGCAAAATTTCCCCGTCCAATTTTAGTGATCAGTTCTTCGGTTCAGCCAGAAAATACCCACAATGTTTTTAAATTACTTCAAGCCGGTGCTGTTGAAGTATTTCCTAAGCCTCGCGGTGCCATTGGCGAAAATTATGAAACAACTCGCGCTGAGTTAATTAGTAAAATTAGAATTCTCAGTGGTGTCGCTGTTTTTACCCGCCGCCGCAGACCAGTCGCCAGCGAGTCTACACCCCTCCCCCCTAAAAGCACTACGGGCAGTAAACCTGGGAACGCTCGGTCGGGAGTAAGTGCCGGCGTCGGTTTATCCGTCCGTGCCAAAGTCTCTCAGCCCCCCCGAACCGTAGTCTCGCCAACACCCGGCACCCGCCTCCCCCCCGACCAGAAGGGCGTAGACGCGCCAGCCCCTACAACCCGCACTCCCATAAAAATTGTCGGGGTCGGTGCATCCACCGGCGGGCCCCAAGCCCTCTATACAATTCTCACAAGTTTTCCGGCTAATTTTCCCGTTCCCCTTATATGTGTGCAGCACATAAGTGAGGGGTTTTTACAGGGATTGGTGGATTGGTTAAATGCTGAATGTGCAATGACAGTGAAAATTGCTAGTCCGGGTGAATGGCCTCAACCAGGAACGATTTATTTTCCGCCAGAACGCTATCATTTAGAACTCAACTCCCAAGGCCGGTTTAATTGTTCTTCGGCTCCACCCTGTAGCGGTCATCGGCCCTCTGTCACCGTTACTTTTAACTCTCTCGCCAAAATTTACGGCTCAAAAGCAATGGCAATTTTGCTCACCGGCATGGGAAGAGACGGCGCCGATGGTATGCAAGCGATAAGTCGGGCCGGTGGACTCACCATTGCTCAAGATGAAAAAACATCTGTGGTGTTTGGAATGCCTAAAGAAGCCATTGCACTAAATGCCGCTTCTTTGGTGTTGCCGGTCAATGAAATTGCCCCGATGATTTTGAATAAATTGGGAAGAGAAACTGAGTAATAACCCTATTTTTAACGGCTTTTGATTCTTCTTTCCCTTGCCGGTTAACAACCTCAGTAAAAATTATTTTATGGAGAAAAAGCTTATCTGCATTGAAATTTTTTAACACCATACAGCCGCTAACAAAAACGTTAAATTCAGCCTTCCAAATGCAGTAAAAGAGCCTTTTGAAGGGTGAATTCCTCCCTAAAAACTAATTTTAAGGAATGCTGATTTACCCTCAAAAAACTACAGTCACTCTTAACCTTTTTACTCGCTAACGAACCCTATTTATCAGGGAGTCTGTTTGATTCTTGTAGCGACGGATTTTAATCCGTCGCCTTTAGGCTTAGTCCCAAAAAGTAATCTTATCCTTACTTCTGCTCAGGATGACAAGAAATCAACGAAGTAGCCCCAAGCTGATTAATGGTAGCAATCAACTGATAAAGCCGGCCCAAATCCCGCTGATTAAAATATAAAACCAACCTGGGCAAATCCAACGTCTCATCCCCTGTTTCCTTTGGCAAAGCCGCACTTTTTTCTATCTTCCCCTTCACCAAAATATCGCCAAAATTCTCATTCAACTGCTCCACCGCCTCATCCGATAACTCGCACTTAAGGCGAATTACAAACTTATCTTCCACATAGCGACTTGAATGATATACTTTGTAAAAATTTTTAATTGCCTCACAAGCTACATCTAAATTATCCGTAATTGTGTATATACTCGTGTCTGCCGGCGAAACCAACCCACGACGGACAAGCTGCTTATTCACAAACGCATTCCAATCTTGCCAATAGTCCCCCCCCGGAGGATCAATCAAAATCACCGGCACCGGCCCAAACCGGCCTGTTTGACTCAAAGTAATACACTCAAACGCCTCATCCTGCGTGCCAAACCCCCCCGGAAACAAAGCCACCGCATCACTTTCCCGCAAAAAAAACAACTTGCGAGTAAAAAAATATTTAAACTCAATCAACTTAGAATCATCAGTAATATAAGGATTCGCCCCTTGCTCAAACGGCAAATAAATATTTAAACCAAACGAGCAGTCAGCACCGGCCCCCTCATTTCCCGCCTGCATGATCCCGCCACCGCCGCCGGTCATCACCATAAATCCCTCGCGCGTCACATAGCGAGCAAACTCTACAGCGGTTTTGTATTCCGGCGAATCTTCCGACACCCGCGCCGAGCCAAAAACTGTAACTTTACGGACGTGGCGGTAGGGATAAAAAATCTGAAAAGCTCGCTCCATATCTTGCAGAGAAGCCGACAAAATTTTCCAGTCTAAACGGTCAACTTCCTTACCAGCCAAACGAACAATCGTACTAAGAGAACGCTCTATCCACTTAGCGTACTGATCATTAGGTAGCCGTTCGATTAAATTTAGAACTTTCGCATGGAGGGAATCGCCAGAATCAATATAAGGAGAAGTAGAAATAGCCATAAATTTTGAATCTTGATCAGTAATTTCATTGTATCGAGACTCGCCTTATATCGCGGTCTTATCCTTAGTTTGCCCAAAGAAACCACTGAGTTCAACCAAACACACAAACCCAATTCCAACGCCAAAAAAATCAGAAACGAAAAAGCCTCACAAAGCCGGTGCTAAAGCGAGGCAATCAAAAAAAATTTGTGAAAATAAACAGAGTGTTTTTGCGCTCAAACCCTTAGAGATATTTTTCCAGAGTCTGTGCCAAAGTAGTTTTAGGAACCGCACCCACCACCATATCAACCCGCTGACCCCCCTTGAAAATCATCAAAGTGGGGATACTGCGGATGCCATACTGGCTCGCAACACCCGGATTTTCATCTGTATTCACCTTAACCACTTTTACCTGGCCGCCGTATTGCTGGGCAATTTCATCCACAACCGGCGCGACCATTCTGCAAGGCCCACACCAAGGAGCCCAAAAATCTACTAAAACAGGAAGTTCGCTATCTAGGACTTCTTGCTTAAACGTTGAATCTGTAACTGGTGCTGCTGATGACATTCCTAAGAATCCTTACCTATCAATGGTGTCTTTAAGTTTGTCATTCTACCATCATCCAGCGCCACAACACGGGTACAGGCTGATGACGAGAATGTTAAATCGCCTATTTAAATTAAGGAACCGCCCGAACAGCAGTCCGGGCGGAGTGTGGTGTGAGGAGTGAACGGAAACATTTGTCTCCGCTTCAATTCTATTCTAACGGCTCATTTGGCCGATTCCGTCACAATCAGGGAATTTTTTAATTATTTTTATGGTAAGTGCATTTACTTACCCATCCCCAACTGTTGAGCTTTTTGGTACACCTTACCTTCAGTCAGCAGCGACGGAGCAATCACCACCTCAACTTGCTGCATTTCTTTGATATTCTTAGCCCCAAGGGTTCCCATACTTGTCTGCAAAGCACCCAACAAATTATGAGTGCCATCATCAAGCTGAGCCGGCCCGCGTAAAATCTGCTCCAGAGAGCCGGTAGAACCCACCCGAATCCGAGTTCCGCGTGGCAAAACCGGGCTAGGCGTTGCCATCCCCCAGTGATAACCACGACCAGGAGCCTCTTTAGCCCGCGCAAACGGCGAACCAATCATCACCCCATCTGCACCACAGGCAATACACTTACAGATATCACCGCCCGTAATTAACCCACCATCCGCAATAATCGGAACATAGATCCCCGACGAACGGAAATAATCATCCCGTGCAGCCGCACAATCAGCAACAGCCGTTGCTTGGGGTACACCCACACCCAACACACCGCGTGAAGTGCAAGCAGCACCAGGGCCAATGCCCACCAAAATCCCAGCCGCCCCAGCCTTAATCAGGTTAAGCGCCACTTCATAAGTCACGCAATTGCCTAAAATCACCGGAATTGGCATCCGTGCACAAAATTCAGCTAAATCTAGGGGCGTAATTGTTTCTGGAGACAAGTGTGCTGTAGAAACCACAGTCGCTTGGATAAAAAACAAATCAGCGCCCGCTTTCGCCACACTCTCGCCGTATCTACTGGCACCGGCCGGCGTCGCACTAACCGCAGCGATTCCGCCTTTACTCTTAATTTCCTTGATACGCTGTTCGATCAGTTCCGGCTTCACCGGCACCGAGTACAGTTCTTGCATCAGCGTCACAAACTCATCTTTGCCCACCGAAGCAATACGATCTAAAACCGGATCGGGATTTTCGTAACGGGTTTGAATGCCTTCTAAATTCAGCACCCCCATAGCCCCTAACTCAGACAGTCTGACTGCCATCTGAACATCCACCACCCCATCCATAGCACTAGCGATAATGGGGATTTCTCTCTCAATACCGCCAATACTCCAGCGTGTGTCCGCTAAACTCGGATCGAGTGTTCTAGTCCCTGGGACTAGCGCGATTTCGTCAATTCCGTATGCCCTGCGAGCCGTTTTGCCCCGCCCAATTGAAATGTCCACTCTGGTAAGCGTTCCCAAAACTATATTCTGGCTAGGCTATCATATTTTGGACTTTTTTGCTGTAGTTTGAGCTTATTTATAAAAACCCCATCCCACCTCTTCCTCATCATCACTTAAACCCAGCACACACAGCCGCTACACTTTCTTACTCCCCCTCCTGCTTAATAGGGTGATCAAGTTTCCAGGTTTCTCCTCAAAATCTCTCCCTCAAAAACACACACACTTAAAATACCTTTTCCCCAGCAAACCCCAGCCCATGATACCTTTGCCAAAATCCGCCTTAAATCTCAAATTCTCTTGCCAAAAAACCAGCCATTCAACCGGCCCTACCCTACCACCTTTCAACCCTAACAAATCATAACTTTGCCCAGCATCATTTAGGCCCAGAAACATTAATCTCTCTAAAAAAAACCAACAAAAAAACACCAGCACCACAAACCCCAACAAAAACCTTTCCCCACCTCAGATAAGCCGACAAATAACTGCGATAAAATAAACAAAGAACAACCCCTAAAAAAACACAACCGGCCTTATGAAACTAAAACGCATCGGTCATGTAGCGATCAGCGTACAAGACATCGACAAAGCAGTAGAATTTTATCAAAACTTGGGAATGCAAGTCGCCTGGAAAGATGCAGACTGGGCTTATCTCAAAGCAGGCGAAGATGGACTAGCACTGCTGAGCCCCAGTTACAAACACGCCGGGCCCCATTTTGGCTTTGTCTTTAACAACCGCACAGAAATCGAAACCGCCTATCAGCAAGCCGTCGAAGCCGGTTTAGATGTCCGCCCCATACACGATCACCGAGACGGAACCGCATCTTTTTACGGAAGAGATCCCGATGGAAATTGGTTTGAATACCTTTATGAACCGGCTAGTACCGCCGTCAAAGCCTGAGCCTTAAAAAAACCAATTACCGTTATAACTAATTCCCACCTGCGTCACCCTCACCGCTTTTTTAAAGTTTTTATATTCTCCTTAACGGTGAGTGGCGACGCATTTTTAAATATAGAGCTTCTGGCCATCCCATCCCCAAGCAAAGCTGGCCCGCTCAGATACCCTAAAAACTAAAAAACATTCACAAAAACCTATTTTTTAATGGCGGGGCACCTAACTTTCGCGCCGCTCGACACCGACCGGCCTGCTTCCAGATTGGCCCCGTCATCCGTAGCAACTTTACCAAACTAATATTTTAAAAATGAGTAAATCAACTGAGGCGTTAACAATGCCCATAAGCCTACAGTGTAATTAGCCAACATTGCCATTCAGACAGGTGCGCTATGCTAAGCTTTACGACAATTGATGAATCCGACCGGGTGCCCCTAACCAAGCAAGACCAGCAAGCTTTAGACGATTTTTTCAAAAACTTTGATTTAGACCGGCTTAGCCAGCTTGAAACCCTCGTTAAAACCTATTTAGAGCCGGCAGTCGATCCAGGCGAAGAAACGGCCTGGATCGCCGGCAGTTTTGGCTCATTCCCCCCCAAACCAAAAAGAAAAAGACTCCCACTTTGACACTTCCCAGCTATCAGGGTATGGTAATTCTTCATTCCCCGACTTTTACTCATACAACATTTCTCCAGCATTACTATTTGCAATTGTCCGAAAACCTTAGATTTATGAATGCGCTCTCTCGATAGAAGCCTGCCAAGTGGGAAACACAAGAAACGCCCCTCACCTATTTATAATCAGAGCATCTCTATCTTTCTGTGCCTTGTTTATTTTTTACCCCGTAAACGTAGCATTAAACGAATTGGCGAATAATCAGTAATTTCTCGGATGCCACCTCATCAAAACTTATTGTAGAGTAAAGAAAGATAAGCGAGAGCTAAAAAAAAGCTTTCATCCAATCTAAAAATCAACTTTTTGCTCAAGCAGTATCGAAAAAAACGCCTCAGCCGGCAGCCTAGCGTCTCCAGTTAACTGAAGCACAGGCGGGGCCAAACTGTAAAACCGTCGGTAGTAGAAAACCTTTTCTGAGAAACAGAAAAAATCGGTAAATCCCCTTTTTTATTCACGGACCTATTAAGTACAACATCTTTGGGGCTTGCAACTGTCTGATCACCTGCAAAAACCTTGCAGTTAAAAACAAAGGAGCCATTATGAAAACCACAACAAATATCAGCAGCGAAATCGAAGCAATCAAAACAGTAAGTTTAACCATCGGCCTTTTCTTAATTAGCATTCCCCTACTTTTGCTGACTTTAAACGATACCAAAAAATCTCCTCAATCCGTACAAACATCAAATGCTTAAAATCGAGAATAACAAGCAACGCGGCTGAGGGAAATAAAACTCAGTCGCAAATTCTTGTAGAGAAGCATTTATTATTTTTAGAGAAAAAAACCTCCAAACACCAACCCAGACAAAAGCAAACGCTCTTAACCGCTAGGAAAAAGAAAAATCTTACCGAAGAGCAAGTCCCGTTATAGCAAAACAAACGCAAAAAATAAAAAGCCAACTGTTTAACGACAAAAACCGGCATCCCCAAAAATCTTTTCAGTAAACCCCACGCCGAGGCAATCAAAGCTTAAAATTGCTTAATATATACCCTTAGTCGAAATTCAGCTTTCAAGCTTTGATTCAAACCGAAACCCTAGACCTCCTCGAATGGCCGCGCCTGTGCCAACACCTAGCCACCTTTGCCGCCACAAAACTCGGAGCAAAGGCAGCCACTCAACTTATCATCCCCAACACCCCAGAGCAAACCCAGCACCTGCTCGCTCAAACCAAAGAAACCTACGAACTGGAAAATCGGCTGCCATCAGGGTTGACATTTGATGGAATTTATGATATAGGAGAATCGATAGCACGGGCAGAAATACAAGGAGTGCTATTGGGAGAAGAACTCTTAGAAATAGCCACAACCCTAGCCGGAGTAAGACGGTTGCGGCGCACCATCGACAACTATTCAGCAGACGTGCCGGTGTTAGCCAGCATAGTGCAAGAAGCCAGAACCTATCCAGAAATCGAACAAGAAATTCACCGCTGCATCGACGAAAGAGGCAAAGTCACCGACCGAGCCAGCCCCAAACTCGGAGAAATTCGTAACAAACTCCGCTCTGCACGCGACAAAATTTATCAAACCCTACAAGGAATCTTGCAAAGGCAATCAAACGCCGTCCAAGAACAACTCATCACCCAACGGGGAGATCGCTTTGTCATTCCCGTAAAAGCCAGCCATAAAGACAGCATCCGAGGCATCGTACACGATACCTCCGCCTCCGGCGCCACCCTCTACATTGAACCCCACGCCATTATTGAGCAAAACAACCACCTGCGCCAACTAGAAAAACAAGAACAAGCCGAAGAAGAAGCCGTCCGCCGCAACCTCAGCCACAGCGTAGGAGAAGTCAAACCCGACCTCGAAAAACTCCTCAGCATCGCCACCGACATCGACCTCGCCACCGCCAAAGCTCGCTATAGTTTCTGGTTACAAGCCAACCCACCCCACTTTATCGAATGGGCAAAACAATCAGACACAACAATTAATCCGCCAACCGAAAACTCAAAACCTAAATCTAAAATTCACGAGCGCATTACGCTGCGAAAACTACGCCATCCGCTGCTTGTCTGGCAACAACAACACGAACAAGGGCCATCAGTGGTGCCGGTGGATATCATCATTCAGCCGCAAATTCGTGTTGTCGCCATCACCGGCCCCAATACCGGCGGCAAAACCGTCACCCTCAAAACCCTCGGCCTCGCCGTCCTCATGGCCAAAGTCGGCCTATTCATACCCGCGAGCGAACCCGTAGAGTTACCTTGGTTTGACAACGTTTTAGCCGATATTGGTGACGAACAATCAATCGAGCAAAGTTTGTCCACCTTCTCAGGGCATATCCGCCGGATCAGCCGCATCCTCGATGCAGCCACAGAAAACTCCTTAGTCTTACTAGACGAAGTAGGCGCCGGTACAGACCCCTCCGAAGGCAGCGCCCTCGCCATCGCCTTACTCGAATATCTCGCCTCCCATATTGGCCTGAGTATCGCCACTACCCACTTTGGTGAACTCAAAGCCTTGAAATATCAAGACGAACGCTTTGAAAACGCCTCCGTCGAATTTGATGATATAAGCCTTTCTCCTACCTATCGGTTACTCTGGGGCATTCCTGGCCGCTCCAATGCTTTAACTATTGCTCGACGGCTCGGTTTAAAAGAAGATATTGTCCAGACCGCTCAAAGTCGCGTCGGAGCCAGCAGCGGCGAAGAAATCAATTCGGTTATTGCCGGTTTAGAACAATCACGCCGCAACCAAGAAACCAAAGCCAAAGAAGCCGCCGATCTTCTCAAACAAACCGAGCTGCTCCATAAAGAACTATCTCAAAAATCCTCCGAACTGCAACAACGCGAACAACAACTTAAACTCTCGCAAGAAATCGCTGTCACAGAAGCAATTTCTACCGCTAAAGCCGAAATCGCCCGCGTTATCCGCCGGCTACAACAAGGCACCCCCACCGGCCAAGACGCTCAACAAGCCACCGCCAACATTGATCAAGTAGCCGAGCAGTATTTGCCCTCTCGCAAGGCTCCGCCACGCCCCAAACCAGGCTTTATGCCAAAAGTCGGCGACCGGCTCCGCATTCCCCGCCTTGGACAAACCGCAGAAGTCCTCAGTGCCCCCGATGAGAGCGGAAATTTAACCGTCCGCTTTGGGATTATGAAAATGAGCGTCTCTTTAGCCGATGTTGAATCCCTCGATGGGGAGAAAGCAGAAATGCCGGTCAAAACCAAACCGCACCCATCTGCTGAAAAAACCGGCCCAACCCCAGACAAAATACCCGTCCAGTTGCCCACCGTTCGCACTTCTAAAAACACCGTCGATATCCGGGGTAGTCGTGTTAGCGATGCCGAAAGCCAACTTGAACGAGCCATTGTTGAGGCCGTCCCCACCAGCGGCGCTCTCTGGATCGTACATGGCAAGGGAACCGGCAAACTACGTCAGGGAGTCCATGAGTTTTTACAACATCACCCGCAAGTCAGCCGTTATGAACTTGCTGCCAACTCCGAGGGGGGTGCCGGTGTCACGGTTGCTTTTTTGAAGTAAATCCCCAAATGATGGTGGTAGAGACGTTCCGCTGGAACGTCTTTCGGGGGATATGGTAGAGACGTTCCGCCGGAATGTCTGTACGGGTAGACAGCAAAACTTACGGAAAATTCCCTAAGAAGTTTTGTAATTGGTATTTAATATGGGGGAATCGTGCTTGTAATTCTAAAGTAGGGGCTGGTTCTTCTACATAACCAACCGGCCCCTAGTTAACATCCAGCACTTCTTAAAAGCTTGATTACCCCCCCACGCCTGCCTAGATCGCTGATCTTCTGCTAAAAGCCATGCACCAAACTCTTAAAACGACCGCCTCAAAACCCGAATGGGAGAATTTAATTCCCCCAACCGGCCCCCAACCGGCCCAACTGGATAATATAAAAACGCAATTAGATTTAGTTTTGCTTGCACTCGAAAGTCTGGCCGGCATTGGTTCAGAAGCCATGCTCCGGGCTGCGGTAGAATTAAACATTGAAACAATGGTCGCCGATAGAGTTTCCCTCTGGCGACTGCGCCAATCTAACCCCATCCGTAAAGGCAGTGGGGGACGCAAAAAACTCGACGTTGAAGAAGCTCGCGGTTTAGTTTTAATTAGCTGTTATTTAGCCAAACAACACCAAGAATTAATTCGTCGCGCCGTCGCACTTTTGGAACAACTTACTCAAGCGAACCGGCCTCCTCATCACTCCGGTTTGCTTGGGGATTATATCGATAAATTTTGTAATACTTATCAAGAGCGGATGGAAGATGACGAAAATCTCTCCAGTCAACTCCTGATGAACTTGGCACTTAAGCTTTTAATTGATTTGCTGTTTTATACTGGCCAGGGAGGCGAACGCAGGCTTTGGCTGGCTTTGCTTGACCGCAGCCGCAGCACAACCACTTAAGGGCACTTTATTCTTACCGGCAATGTTTTAGGCTGAAATGTTACCCTCTCGCTACCCTTAAATCGGGCTACCCTTAAATCTAAAATCCCATGATTCGGCAAAAATTTACGCCTCCCACTTGTACGTTAGAAATTACGGCAAACACTTCGCCTTTGTCGCAGTGGGCACAGCAGCCTCTTTTAAAAAATTTGCAGTTTGAATTGCACTTTGATGCACCTCAGCTTCCCGAAGATATGCGGGTTTCTGTTAACGGAGATCGCATTCAATTAGAGGCTTTGTACGAGGCTGTTACTAATTATGTTCAGTCTTTTCTCCAACAATCTCCCTCTGAGTCTTTTTATTTCTTGACAAATGACAAAGAATATGGTACTGGAAACACTGCGGAACACCAAGCAGACAACGAGACGGTAGAAGCCTTACCCCGGATGCGACCGGCCAGCCCTGAGCCGGCTTTAATGTGGCAACAAGATAGTTTCCCAGAGAAATCACCGCTATCGCTGAGGGCGGTTGACACAGTGGAGAAGCCCAGAGAATTTGGGGCTGAGGGGATTTATTTACAACCCAAAGGTGCTCTATCACACGACTTATTTTTAGGGTCGCTGGCAAACGGGCAATCGGGGCCGGTGGTGAATTTGGGAACGTTGCAACTGTTTGATTTAGCAAGTGCTCTGGAAGAATACAGCGCGGCTGTGATGGCCTTACCGAACCTGCAAACACCGGCGAGGGTGTTTAAGTGGCCAGAATGGGCAAAAACTGCTGCTGTGGTGGTGATTACTGCCGGTGTGACGGCAGCAGTGACGGCAAATTTTAATCGCAACCCCAGCGTGCAAACGGCGGCGAGGCAATCGGTAAACACACCCCAGCCGACACTGGGGGGGAGAAACAATAGCCAACCTCAACAAATAGTTATTGCACCGGCACCCCAGCCACCGCCACCACCACCGCCACCAGCAGTACAAGCGCCGCCAGAAAAATTGCCAAAATTGCCACCGATGAACGGCAACCCGATGCAGCCTTTACCGACAACGTTACCCGGACAACCGCCGCTGGTTGCTCAAAATTCACAGGCTGCCGGTGGGGGTGCCGCGATGCAGATTCCCCCACCGCCAAATAACACGCTGCCATCAATTCCATCGGCACCGCCAGTGGTGACTATTCCTGATATCCCGCCACCGGCAACCAATACAGCGCCGGGTGTTCCACAGACTGGGGATGTGGCGACTTCTCGAACAACTCAGCCAGAGGTGAGTGGGAATGGGCAGGCCAAATCTACACCTCAACCCAAAACGGCGAGTGGGCCAGCGTCGGGGCCGGCAGCCAGTTCACCGGCACCAGGCGCCACGCCAACACCGGCACCGACAACTGCGAAAACCGGAGAATTGCCCCCAGAACTGCCGATGGTGGATTTGCCCGAAAACGGTGCGGTGGCGAGCACACCCGCCCCAGCAGCCACGCCAACGCCTGAAAACAATCAGGCCGGTCAGCCAGAAACCGCTGCTGTGTCGGATATTAACGTGCAAATAGACCAGGCGAGAGATTATTTTCAAGAACGCTGGAAGCCGCCGGCGAGTTTGACGCAGCCTTTAGAGTACACTTTGGCTTTGAATGCAGATGGGTCAATTCGGCAAGTTTTGCCTAGAGGGCTAACATCGGGGCGGATGATTGATATTACAGGGATGCCTTTGGCAAATGAGCCGTTTGTCTCGCCGGTAACAGGAGGTGAACCGCCACGAATTCGGCTAGTGTTGAGGCCCGATGGCAGGGTTCAAACCTTTTTGGAACCGTTTAAAAATGATTTGTAAGTCAATTTGGCTTCCAAACAGCCTGCAGTTCCGCTAAAGTCAGAGTGAAAACGCTAATGTTTTCAGCCGCGATGCCTATGGGCGTAGGGTGTTGTAGGGAATTTGGCCGTATTTTGGCCAGGTTGATCTGGGCTGTTGGCGGAGGGTGGCGTAGGGAAATGCACATTGCAGCTAGGGGGTGTTTTTAGACCCCGACGATTCCCCAGCCGCCTTTAATAACGCGGCAGATCCCGCTTGTTAAGGGAGATAATGGGGGATGTGATTCTCCGAGTGTAGGGCCGAAAACAGGGGCTACCGGCAGGGTGATTTGCAACAAACCGTGCTGATAGTGGTTGGGGTTCCTTGCATTGAGTAAAATAAGCTGACTGATGCTCTGTAACTGTGTGTCTTAAAATTGGAGTTTGCTATGGGCTGCTATTGTTTGATTTTTGATGACATCGTTAGCTCATCACTTCCCTATGGGACGCTACGCAAACAAAAAAAGTCAACAGCAAGCATCGCCTATCTTGTTGCGTTGAAGACTTAAATGATCCTGCTGATCGTGTCATGTCAATGACCGCTTTGGGGTGATTCATTGTGATTTTTGAATTATTTATAAAAATTTATTATTAATTCCAAAAATTACTATAAATCATTCACAAAAAGCAGATAATATAGGTGTTCTAACGAACTTGATATAAGCCCAGTGGTCAAAGTGAAAATGTTCTTTGGCTTTTGTAATAACAAAAAGTTTCAAGCTTTTTTGGCTTTGGCTACTGGGAAAGAAAACGTGCAGATCCCGACTGAATTTATATCGGGAATGTGTCTCCGCCAGAGGTTTTATGAGTATGTTTCCTGATTCTGTCCCTCAATCTTCTGATTCTGCTGCACCTGAGCCAAAACAGCCGAAAAAAAAGCGGGCCACAACGCCATCGGCAACGCCATCAATGACTACGCCGCCTGAGAGCGCTTCTGTTGAGTCTAACAGCCCAAGTAGTGAGGCGGTGACGGTGCCGCCGGAGACTGTGGCTGAAACGGTTTCGGCTTCTGTGTCGGAAAAAACCGAGCCGGAAAGCAATCAAAATGAGGTAGCCGCTGCCCCTGTTGAGTCTGAGGAGGGTAGCGATGCCGCGACTTATGTGCCTACAAGTCGAGGTTTGCCTATTCCGCCGCCAAGTGAACCAATGCAATATCGGGCGATTGGTTTGGTGAAGGGTCGTTATATTGCTTCGGCAAGTCAGTTTACTCAGGGGATTTTGTTAACGACAGATGGGACTGTTATTGATGCGGTTCTGTTGGGCAGAGTTATGAGTTTGGTGAAAAAGCATTTGAATTTGGAGGAGGATCATTTGTGGGTGGTTTATCCTCGCACTCGTCAAAATGATGGGAATTTGCACACTCAAATTCTTGGGGTGTGGGAGCCAAAAACTTTAGCGAAAACGCCTGAAGATGCTATTCCTAATCCTGAAGAAGAGGAGAGGGTGATTGATGGTTATTTTTCGATTCGAGGTGAGGTGATTTTTCAGTCGGTTGAGCAGGAGTGTTTGGTGGTGAAGATTCGCCAAGCGCCGCGTAAACCGACGGATAAGCCAAAATACTTTAAGTTGAAACTGAGCGGTAAGGTGCCGACTAAGGCGGTGGGCCATTTTTGGGATTTGCTGGTACAGCGGCAAGGTGAGGCGCTGGTGATTCAGGAGGGGGATGATATTGGTTTGATTCCTGGGAAGCCGAGGAAGTCGTTTAAGCCTCGTAAACCTGGCGTGGGCGGTGGTGGTGGTGGTCGTCCTCCGTTTAATAAAAGACCGGGTGGCCCGCCGCGTAAGCCAGCGGCACCGCCGGAGGCTACTGGAGGTGCGCCAAAGGCTCCTGTGCCAAAGCCGGTTAAGCGTCAGCCTCCCCAGGCTCCTATTGATAGTTAAGGGGTTTGGGGTTTTTGGATAATTAAATCTCTCCCCTTTCTGTCTTTGTTGATGGAGAGGGGGGAAATGATTATTGATAAGGGAAAAATAGGGGCCGGTTTTAATTGGATGGTTGGGTTTTTAAAAGTTAAGCTGCTACGCAGCTAAACCAGACAAACAGCATTACCTTTGTTTTTAATTTTCCGTTCCCATTGAATAACCAGTT